>NZ_JBXWPT010000005.1:0-266546 GCF_059612005.1 Ruegeria sp. CDSA141 | reverse complement strand
GGATTAAGGTCCGGTTACATCGGTAAGCCGACCTTCACGGACTTAACCGCAGATCATCGACCATTAACGGCCGCTTTCGTCAGCAGCGGACGTTCGTCAAAATTCGGCGGAGGTCCGCAACGCGGACGAAAACTGACTTTCGCCGCGTTTGCAGCCTTGGCATCAATCTGCGCCCGGTTTGTTGCAAAGTGAACTTTGCGACAAAGGAAACTTCCTTGACTCTATGTCTGGTAGGAACCACAAGAATGCATTGGTGAAATTTATTCGTCGTCGCGATGCTGCCGACTTCGATGATCCAATGGCCTTCATGATATCTGTAGCATGTGCCCCAGCTTAGGACGGGTTCCGCTAGGGTGTTCGGAACGAGCTCGTTACCCGCAAACGTTCGCAATTGTTTCCTGATACTCGTCAGACGACGAACGACACATGAAAGAAGGCGATACATGAATAATATATGGCTCATCAACTGCGTTCCTGATGCCCGATAGGTCCGGCCACAGACACCGCATTAACCTGACTTCAATCAAACGTATGCGCGATGCTTCGTGTTTGATCCTGACATTGTTCGTGTTGCTTTCTGGAACGCAGCTTTCGGCTCAACTAGCGGCTGCGAACTCCCAAGTGGCTGGCAATGCAGACGGATTGGTTTGTGACCAAGGTTACGAATTCAGGGACGGATCGTGCCAGAGTGACAACGTACCTGAAAACGCATATTTGACAGGCAGTTCCTATGGTCGAGGCTGGGAATGCAATCATGGATTCCGGCGTATCGGGGATATTTGTGAGAAAATAGCAGTTCCTGAAAATGCCTTCCTCGCTTCAACAGGAGATCGGTGGACCTGCAATCGATTGTTTCGACGAATTGGTGAAGAGTGTGAGGAAGTGATTGCACCGGAAAATGGGTTCGTTGATACCCGATTTGGTGTGCAAGAAGCACATTGCAATTGGGGATTTCGCAAAGAAGGCCGAAACTGTGTTGCTATCGAAGTCCCTCTGAATGGTCGCCTAACCGATAAGCGCGGTGCAGATGGTTGGGTCTGCCTGAGAGGGTTCAAATCTACGGAAAGTGGCTGTGAACCTGTGGCCGTTCCTGATCACGCATACCTCACAACAGATACCTATGCTGGATGGAAATGCGAGCGTGGATTCCGTACAGCCCAAGACAAATGCACAGCAATCATCGTTCCAACAAACGCTCATTTGAACCGAAGAGGTGATGGATGGGAATGTAATCAACCCTTCAATCGCCAGAACGATACATGCGCTGAAAATTTGCCGCGAAATTAGACTGTTGTAAGTCATCGCCGCCACGTAAGAGCCGGAAGGATCAAACTGTGACTCTAGACTCGATTGACGAAAATCTGGGCAAAAAGCTCAAAGCCGAAAAGGTTCGCCGCCAAGCTTACGGACTCAAATTGTTTATCGCGTCGGTGGTGCTCGTTGCAGCGGCGGTTGTGGTGGTGTTTCTCTGATGCGCAATAGAGCCCCGCAAGTCAGTCTTCAGAACGCAAAGACATCAGTTTTAGGTAGGGAACAGCGAGAATTTCAGGACCGCAGTGTTCGAAAATCGCGAATTGCTGACGTATCTGGGGTTATTGAAGAAGAGTTCGGAAAGTACTTGATAAAAGCGGGTATTCTGAGCGGCAACAGCGTTGCACGGGCATTCCCCAAGCCACCTGCCAAGACACAAACCATGATTGCCGACGCTGTTGGTGAAACTCCGGCAATGGCTATCGAGGCGTTGAAGGAAATTCTTGACGAACGCGATAAGAAACGCCGCGATCAACACCGTTTGGAAGGAAAGTCTGGCACTTTTGTTCCCAGCGAAAGAGAATACACAGAAGCCTTGCGTCAAGTCAGGTTTACACCAGCGCAGATTACTATGCTGAGAGCACTTTCAATCGCAGGAAAGGAAGGCCTGACTATTGGTCAACTATCTCAGGCAGCCGGTTATAAATCGCGCGAGACATCCATCAAGGTCTTCAAAAAAGCAGGGCTATTGATCGCGGAATATCTGGAACTCGATCTTCCCGAAACCGGATCGGGACAGAATGGTAGTGCTGCACAGATCGTGGCCTTCTCTCATGTCGAAAGTGACGATAAACCGGCGACTTGGATCATGCATCAGGAACTGCGCAGCTCAGTTCGTTCGGTACTTTGATGTGCGAACCAGCGCGCGCTTTTAAAGGGAAACCCAAACCGGACCAAATGCACGGAAGGTTGCACAGGTAGCTTATGCTGGAGAAAAGACCGTACCCGCTCGAATTGATCTACGTACCTGCAAAACGTGCAAAAACACTTGATCAGAATAAAGTTCTGACGCTTGCCGAAGATATATTGCAGAACGGCCAGACGACCCCGATCCAATTACGCGCCGACAATAAGAGATTCGTGCTGATCGAGGGACTGCACCGATTGGAGGCCATTCGCGCCCTCGGCGGTGACACAATTGAAGCCTACCTGGTACGTGCCAGACTACACTGACATTTCCTTTGAACCGGCAGCTTAACGACCAACCGGTCGTGTGCGGTTGCAGCAATCAAATGACCCGGGAACGGCAACTCAGGGCTCGATGCGGACGTTGGTCGAAATATCGCGAATGACCGCAACGCGGACAAAGCTGCCATCCATCGCCATTGATGCAATGTCCGCTTCCATTCGAAACACTCAGCTATTCCTTGGATCAGAGTTCCTTTGCACAGACACGAAGTTACCCAGATTTGGCAAATCATCAGGTTCAAGTGCTGAAGCGATACAAGTGACAACTCAAAGTTACCTGGCCTCTTTGATCTTAGAAGACTTGTGCTGGAGCAGATTGCGGAATTGATCCAGCGAGCCGATGCGGAAAAGCTTTTCGAGGCAGATTTCAGTGTGAAAAGGTTGCCAAGTTAATTCCGACTGTCCACATTGGCTTGGAAACGCCCTATCGCTAGGTGGGATACTTGGGTAAGTCCGCACAACCAACGTACTCGGAAGACGTAGCTGGGGCTATTCGGGCCGTAGGGACGTCCAACTTTATGCCAGAGTTGTTGAACCTCATGCGCGGAGCAGCTTCGTTCAAGGGCGCGTTTGTCAGCCTTCTGAACCCAGGAAAAGCGCCCGAACATGTCTATGACAATGTACGTGCAGAACGCCGCTCGGTCGTTGTGGACCGATGGCTTGATCGCGCTTGGTTGCTGGACCCATTTGTTGTTCGTTTCATCGGTGAACGCCACGAACCGGTGATGGTGCTGAGAGACGTGGCGCCAGACAGGTTTGCCAACTCCGACTACTTTCGCATCTACTACAAGACCCTGTTTCTAAGAGATGAGATGGGGGTTTTCGTGACAATTGCCAACGGCACCTTGTTTCTTTCCCTCGGTCCCTCGGAGGGAAGAACCCGGTTCTCCCGGCGGGATGTCGAAAGGCTAACGGATCTACATCCAATAATATCGGCGCTTTGCGAGCAGCACTTTCATCGCACCCCCTCATCAGGCCAGTTCGAAGATAGCGAGGTCGATTTCGATGGGGTGATCGACAAGGTTTGCAAGGGTTTGACACAGCGGGAGATCGAGGTGGTGCAATCCCTTTTGCGCGGGCACTCGACGCGGTCGATAGCACTTTTGCTGGACGTTTCCCCTTCGACGATCAAAGTGCATCGCAAGAACATCTACCGAAAGCTGGGAATTTCTTCTCAATCTGCCCTGTTTTCGATGTTCCTGCATTCGACCAACGACTAGGCCTACCCCTTTGGGGGTACAAGTCACCCCGCCCTTTGGAGGTATTCACAGGTTCGGTCTCATGGCTCTAAGCTGATTCTGCATACCAACAAGTGCAGGTGTCTGGATCAGACCATGATCGACGTAAAGAATGTGACAAAACGCTTTGGCGAAGGCCAAGCGGCCGTAACGGCTCTGGGAGACGTGTCGCTGACCATTCCCGAAGGAAGCTTTTTCACGCTTTTGGGCCCGTCGGGTTGTGGCAAGACGACGCTTTTGCGATTGATCGCCGGGTTCGAGCTTCCGACCGAAGGCGAGATTGCACTGGATGGCGAGTCGATCGGCCATTTGGCTCCAAACAATCGCCCCGTGAATACAGTGTTCCAGAACTATGCGCTGTTTCCCCACATGAGCGTGGCCCGCAACGTTGGGTTTGGCCTTGAGATGCTGAAGAGGCCCAAGGCCGAAATCGACAGCACCATCAACGAGATGCTGGACCTGGTCCAGCTCGGAGAGTTTGCAACGCGTCGTGTAGATCAGTTGTCAGGCGGGCAGCAGCAACGCGTGGCTTTGGCGCGCGCGCTGGCGCCGTGTCCCAAGGTTCTTCTTCTTGATGAGCCACTTTCTGCGCTGGACCTGAAACTTCGAAAAGGGATGCAGAGCGAGTTGAAGCGGCTGCAGCATGAGACAGGCATTACCTTTGTCTTTGTCACCCATGACCAAGGTGAAGCGCTGGCAATGTCGGACCAGATCGCAGTGATGTCGGCAGGTGCGATACGCCAAGTTGGCACACCGGAAGAGATCTACACAGCTCCACAAAGCAGGTTCGTCGCGGACTTTATTGGCGACACCAATATCGTGCATGCGACGTTGCTTGGCTTTGACGGGGATGCGGCAAAAATCCAATTTGGCGAGGGTTCACCACTCACGGTTCATACAGCCAGCACCTCGCTCACACCCGGCCCCGTGCATGTGGCTCTACGCCCTGAAACCATCCGCGTGGTTGATGAGAGTGCAGAGACGGCGCTCTTGCGAGGTGAGGTCGTAGACAGCATCTATTTCGGGGCCGGGTCACAGATGCTCGTGCTGTTGGAAGATGGCGTCAGCGTTCATGTCCAGGTTTCCACCCCACGCCCCGTCGGATCGCGGGTTGGCCTCGAATGTGACACCTCCATGCTGCACGTGCTGGAAGACTGATGAGTGCCGCTGCACATATCTCGCGCACCGACGCCGAAACGAGATTGCGCGCGGCCCAAGAAGAACGCGCGCGTCAAAGGCGCAGAACGCGGCTCTTCCTGCTGACCCCAGCACTCGGGATCATTGGCATCTTTGGTCTGTTCCCGCTCTCGATTGCCCTGGTTTACTCGTTTCTTGAGCCCGGAACATACGGCGGCGTTGAATGGGTGTTCTCCTACGACGCCTACGTGCAGTTCCTTTTCGAGAGGGACATCTTTGATGATACGCTGAGCTTCAACAGCGCCTATCTGCAAATCTTCGGGCGCTCCTTTGGTCTCGCCATCACCACCATGATTGGCACCCTGATCCTCGGGTTTCCCGTGGCCTACTTCATTGCGGCCCGCCCTCCGGAGCAACGCAATTTCTGGCTCTTCGCCATCACGCTACCGTTCTGGACCAACCTCTTGATCCGTACCTACTCGATGCTTTTGATCGTACGGGACGAGGGCTTTGTGAACCTGATGCTGATGAAGATCGGCCTGATCAGCGAACCGCTTGAGATGTTGTACACCGACGGCGCGGTACTTGCCGGGCTGGTCTACAGCTACCTGCCATTCATGATCCTCCCGATCTATGCCTCGCTCGAGAAGTTCGATTTTTCGCTGCTTGAGGCCGGACATGACCTCTATGCGACGCGTACGCAGGTTTTCCGCCACATCATCATCCCGATTACCCGCCCGGGCATCGTCGCAGGCTGCGTGCTGGTGCTGATCCCGGCGCTCGGGGCCTACATCACGCCGGAACTGTTGGGCGGTGGCAAGAAACTGATGATCGGCAACCTGATCGCCTTGCAATTCGGGTCGGGGCGCAATTGGCCCTTTGGGGCCGCGGCAGCGCTGATCCTGATGGCAGTTGTGTTGATCGCGCTCCTTGTCAGCCTGCGGGCAGGTGCTTCGAAGGAGGGTGGACATGGATAAACTGCTGTCGATATTCCGCCCGTCGACCGGGTCTCGCGAGTTGCGCAGGCAACCCCTGTTTACTGGCATGTCCTGGCTGGTTCTGTTGTTCCTCTACGCACCAATTGCCGTACTGGTCGTGTTCTCTTTCAACGACAACCGCTCTGTTGTGCGGTGGACCGAGTTCAGCTTGCGCTGGTACGCGGCAGCCTTGGAAAACGACGACATCCGGCGTTCGGCGATGATCTCTATTCAGGTTGCGCTCACGGCGACCGTGTTTTCCACCATCATTGCCACAATGGCAGCATTGGCAACAACGCGCGGGGGCGTCTATCGCGGTCGCTCTGCGGCCATCGCGCTCATAAACCAACCCCTGATGATCCCCGAGATTGTCACGGCGATTGCCACGCTGGCCTTCTTTTCGATCCTGCGCCAGCTCACGGGGGTAACCGGGATCGGCTGGCTGATCCTCGCCCACACGGTTTTCTGCGTGCCCTTTGCTTACATGCCGATACGCGCACGTTTGTCAGATATGTCCGTGACCTATGAAGCCGCCGCTGCGGATTTGTACGCAACACCCTGGCAAACATTCCGCCATGTGACGCTGCCGGTCCTGATGCCCGGAGTCATGGCGGGCGCCATGCTAGCCTTTGTCGTATCGCTGGATGACGTGATCATCACGCTTCTGGTGGCCGGCCCGGGCGAGACCACTTTGCCTATCTACATCCTCGGCCAGATCCGTCGTGGCGTGACGCCAGAGGTCAACGCCGTCTCGACAATCCTGATCGGGCTGACCGTGGCCATGGTCACGCTCACCTTCTTTCTGCAACGCAAACGAAAATAACAAGAAGCCCGCGTCGGTGCGGGACGCTAACCACTCAACGGAGGACTAAAATGAAACACTCACTACTCAAAGCCGCCGCTGTCTCAGCCCTCGCGCTTAGCGCAGCCTCGGCCCACGCCGAAGGCAAACTGAACATCTACAACTGGGGCAACTACACCAACCCCGAGATGATCGAGAAATTCGAAGCCCAATATGGCGTCGAAGTCACGCTGGATGGCTATGACAGCAATGAAACCATGTTGGCCAAGGTCAAGGAAGGCAACACCGGCTATGACGTCGTTGTGCCCGGCGACTACATGATTGCGATCATGGTTGGCGAAGGCCTGCTGGCCGAGATCAACGCGTCCGAAATGGAGAACTTCAAGAACATGGATCCGAACTGGGTCGATGTCTACTGGGATCCGGGTCGCAAGTATTCAGTTCCCTACCAGTGGGGCACCACCAGCTTTACAGTCGACAGCGCAGTCTACAGCGGCGACATCAACACGCTTGGTCTGATCTTTGATACTCCCGAAGAACTCAAAGGTCGCATCAACATGCTCAATGACATGAACGATGTGATCAACGCCGGTCTGCGTTACCTCGGATACCCGCGTTGCAACTCGAACCCCGATCAGATGAAAGAGCTGATGGCGCTTCTCGCCAAGGCCAAGGGCGACTGGCGCACGATGGATTATGCGGTGATCGAGAAGCTGACATCGAAAGACGTAGACCTGTCGCAAAGCTGGAATGGCGCTGCCATGCGCGCTCGGGCGGATCGCCCCTCGCTGCAATACGCCTATCCAAAAGAGGGTTTCACTGGCTGGATGGACAATGTTGCCGTTCTTGCCGATGCACCCAACATGGAAAACGCAAAGCTCTTTGTGAACTTCATGATGGACCCGGAGAACGCCGCGATGACCTCGAACTTCGCGCGCTATGCCAACGGTATCAAAGGGTCGGAGGCCTTTATGGACCCCGAGATGCTCAGCGCGCCTGAGATCGTCATGCCCGCCGATGCACCGGTTCCGGACTTTGTGAAGCCCTGCGATCAGGATGTCGTTGACCTTTACAACAAGGTTTGGACCCGCCTGAAGCAATAAGGCTTGAAGTCTCCTGAATGACGGCCCGCCGTTGGCCGGGCCGTCACTTTCCGAAGTTTCTTACTCTGACTGCGACCCCTTTTTGGTCGCCCTGCGGGAGCGTGGAAAATGCACGACAGCAAATCCGGCACCAGGCCCAAGACGGCGCGTGAGATCGGCATCATGCAGGGCTTCCCGCCCCCGCCTGAGAAGCGTCCTTCGCTCGAGAACTGGGACCTTGCTCCGTTCAATCGCTGGACTTTCCAGAACATGCGAAGCCTGTTTCCTACGGTAGATGTGCGTCCAGGACCGGAGACCCGAGAATTGAAACAGGCCCACCGCGACCTGTTGGAAATCGAATTTCAAACTTTTGACGACCGCCCCCTTTCCGTCGCGGCCTGGCTCTCTGAAAGCTACACAGATGGTTTCCTGGTGCTGAAGGGTGACCAGATACTTACCGAGATTTACGCCAACGATTTCACTCCAGACGCTACGCATCTGGGCCAATCCGTCTCCAAATCCCTGATTGGATCTCTGGCCGGTGTGCTCCATGGGGAGGGCAAGCTCGACCTCACGGAACCGCTTGAAAACATCGTGCCGGAATTGGCCGCGACAGGCTATGCCGGATGCACCGTGGATCAGGCGCTTGATATGCAATCAGGGGTGCGTTTCACCGAGGATTACGGCCTTCCGGACAGCGACATGACCCGCGTCGATGTGGCGTCAGGCTGGCGCCCCGTTCGCAAGGGTGAAATCAAGCCAACCATTCGGGACGTTATTCTGACATTGCCTCAAGTCAGACCCCATGGGCAGGTGTTTTCTTACCGCTCGATCGAGACGGATGTCGTAGCCTGGGCCTTGGAACGCGTCAGCGGAGAAGACCTTGCTTCGCTCTTGTCGAGCCGTATCTGGCAAAAAATTGGCTGCGTGCATTCCGGCTTTTTCACAGTGGACGACGCCAAGACCGCGCTCGCGGACGGTGGGTTCAACGCAACGCTGCGCGATTATGCGCGGTTCGGTCGGATGATGGCCGATGGTGGCAAAGTTGGTGACCAACAAGTGGTGCCGGAAAGCTGGGTTTCGGGGATTTGTTCGGGTGCGGACCCCTCGAAACATGGTGATCCCTATGACGTGCTGTCTCCCCAAGGGGCATACCGAAGGTTCTGGTGGGTTCACGACCCCGGTCGGGGCGTGTTCATGGCGCGTGGAGTTTTTGGTCAACTGATCTTCATTGATCTGATGGCGGACGTCGTTATCGTCAAGCTGTCCAGCTGGCCCGACTATCTGATCCAGTCCTTTAGCCACGATGCCGTGCGCGCTTGCGAGGCCATCATTCGCGCGCTTGGTTAGTTCGAAACCCATCTCAGACACACGAGGCCGCATGTCGCCGACGCCTGATCTGATTATCCTCAACGGCTCTCTTCTGACCTTTGACGAGGCCACACCAAAGGCTTCGGCATTGGCCATTCGGGGCGACACAATTGTGGCTGTCGGAGACACCGACGACATTCGCGCCATGGCTGGGGCCGGAACCAAAATCATCGACGCTGCCGGTGGCACAGTTATGCCCGGCTTTATTGACAGCCACGTGCACCTTTTTGGCGGGGCGGCCGAGTTGGGAATGCTGGACCTGCGCGAAACGATGGGCGCAGATGCTCTGACCAAGGCGTTGCGAACTTTTGCGGCTGAGCACCCAGAAGAACCTTTGCTGATGGGCGTTGCGGCCGATTACGAAATTCTTGGACCAGGCGTTAAAACCACTCGGCAATATTTGGATCGCATTCTGTCTGAGCGTCCCGTTGCGCTGATGTCGGCTGACCACCACACGGTCTGGGCGAACACAATTGCCTTGGAGAAGGCAGGCATTCTTCACGGCTCAGTTGTTCCCCCCGGTTCGGAAATCGTGATGGCTGGGGACGGCACCGCACAAGGTCAGCTGAATGAAACCGGTGCTTTTGGCCCGGTTCTGCGCCTGTCGCAACTGGGAGGACGTGATCTGCTGGGCTACGTCACAGGAGCGGATCCCGAGCCACCCGCAACGCCCAAAGAACGCGCCTTTGACAAAGAGGTCATCCTACGTGGCCTGAACCACTGTGCATCCCACGGGATTACGGGGCTGCACAACATGGATGGCAACTTTTATCAACTTGAACTGCTCAGCGAACTTGAGGCCGAGGGGCGCCTTCCGATCCGTGTTCAGGTGCCCATGCATTTGAAGAACACCGACCCTCTGGATCGGTTGCAAGAGGCCGATGAAATGCGCCGCCGTTTTGCGTCCAATATGGTTTGGTCAGGGCGGGTTAAGATGTTCATGGACGGCGTGCTGGACAGCTACACGGCGCTGATGCTTGCGCCTTATCCGGGAAAACCTAAGAGCTTCGGTGATGCCGTTTTCAGTGCGGAACACTTCAACGAAGCCTGTATTCGCGCTGATGCAATGGGGTTGCAACTCAGCACGCATGCCATTGGCGACGGTGCCGTTCGGCGTACGTTGGACGGTTACGAGGCAGCGCGCAACGCCAACGGCGCCCGAGATTCCCGACACCGCATCGAACATATTGAAGTAATAGACCCCGCGGACCTGCCCCGGCTGGTTGCCCTTGACGTCGTTGCCTCTCTTCAACCCCTGCACTCACCCGCAGGAGGATTGTTTTCCCCCTATTCCGCCGGAGATATTCTGACAGCGGAGCAAATCCCTTTTGCTTTTGCATGGAACAAGATCCGTGAGAGCGGCGCCAAAGTCTGTTTCTCGACGGATTGGCCAGTCGTCCCTGTCGACACAATGATGACGGTTGCCGGGGCCGTTAACTGCACTGAGCTGCCACCTCCTTGGCTGGACAACCGTCAAAGCCTTATGGCTACGCTGTCTGCCTACACGCATGACAATGCCTGGCTAGAGTTTAACGAGGACCGAAAGGGCCGCTTGAAGCCAGGATACCTGGCCGACATCGCCATCCTCGAACAGGATCTTTTTTCAATTGATAAAAACCAGTTGGCCCATGCGCGCATTGCGCTGACAATTTGCGGGGGAAGAATCTCTTTTGGAGATCTCCAAAGCTGATTCCGCCAGAGAGGCCATGAAAAGATTGTGTCAAAGTTTCGATGCTCCTCCTTTTCATCGTCGGTTGTCAGCCTTGGGCACCGCAATGCCGACATTGGCACACGGTGCAGCGTTCCGTATTTTGGGCTCTTCGGTAGCCTTCGCTGCAACGGACAGGAGTGGCTGCTTCTGGAAATCGCGCCGTTCGCTGCGCGGTGCACGAACTGGTAAGATGCGGGACGAAGCGGACCTTGATGGTCACAGACTGAATGTCGGCTTCCGCCGTTGTTGCGTGTGATCTTCCTACAGTACAATTTGAAACTGGCGGTCCGTTTCGAGCAAACTCACAATGCCGGACAATATTTTTATTCTATCTTCTACTTTCCAATAAGAATTGCGTGTTCCCTTTCTATAACCTTTTCCCAGTCGCCTTGCGCTTTCAGACCTGTCGAAGAGTCTCCCATTAGCGAAGTAACCATCAATCTTCCACGCGCTTTCGCTTCTTCTTTTGAAAACCCGGCCTGTTCAAACATCCAGGCGGCGAACTGGAATCGTTTGCCGATGGTTCTTTGATACGATTCTTTCACCTTCTCATCGGTGTTCGCCCACACTGAGACAGCGTGATCTGGCAAGGCGGCGTCCTCTTCTATGACCTTTTTCATAAGAAGAAGAATGCGGTCTTCCGGGGGACCGCCAAATGTCTTTGCCTTTGCGATCACTTTGTCAGTCAGTTCCTGCTCCCAATATCTGAGAACCTCATCCAAAAGCTCTCGGACGTTCTTGAAATGCCAGTAAAAGCTACCGCTTGTCAGGTTCAGCCGCTTTGCCATTGGCACGACCTTTATCGCGGCAACGCCGCCCTCGTTGAGTACTTTGTAGGCCAGCAATATCCAGTCTTCCTTGGTCGCGGCGTTTTTTGGTGAGTTTCGAGCGATAGATTCTGACATTCAGATTACAGCATTCTTTATTTGACATAGAGCAGTCTATGGGCTTACCGTAGACATGTCTATGGTGAACGAGGGGATCACAAATTCGTGTTCTCATAAGAGGCTTCGCTTTGAAGGGGGGATCAATGAATAACTTAATGAAAACCGCAGCCGGCACATTGATTGCCTTAGTTATGACACTGGCTGGCACAGCCACGGCGCAAAACGCCTTGCCGACAGGTCGGAGTGCCAGTGCAATCGAAAACGGTGTTTATCCCGCGTCTTACTTTCCCAACACCGAAATCCTTGGCGCGGATGAAATGCGTATCACGGCACTGGGGACGGGTATGCCAAACCAAACCAAGGCAGCCGTCTCGATTTCGTTTTATGTGGAACTTGGGAATGGGGACGTTTTTCTTTTTGACGTAGGAACTGGCGCAACGGGAAACCTGTTCTCGCTGCGACCGGACTTTGCGAAGATCGACAAGGTCTTCTTCAGCCACTTGCATGTTGACCACGTTGGAGATTTCATGGGCCTCCACGTTGGGGGGTGGCTTTCAGGTAGATATACCCCGCTCCGCATCTTCGGCCCGTCGGGATCAGAAGATGAACTGGGCACTAAAGCCTATGTTGATGGCATGTCCAAAGCTTACGCCTGGGACTTGGCCACGCGAACAGGCGCGTTGCCGGATGACGGCGCCAAGCTTGAAGTCACTGAATTCGATTACATGCAGGAAAACGAGATCGTTTATCAGGAGAACGACGTCACGATCCGGTCTTGGCCTGCTATCCACAGCTTAGATGGCTCAGTAAGTTATTCTCTGGAATGGAATGGACTGAAATACGTCTTTGGCGGAGATACTTACCCGAACAAATGGTATGTGGAATATGCCAAAGGGGCGGACATCGCTTCTCACGAGGCGTTTCTTCCACCTGACGCTTTGGCCCCGTATTTTGGCTGGGACATGAAACAGGCAACCTACGTAGCGACGCGCGTTCATACCGAACCTGCGGCCTTTGGCAAAGTGATGTCTGCGGTCGAACCGCGTATGGCCCTCGGGTATCACTCTGTTCTTTCACCCGAAAATTATCAGGCGATTTTGGAAGGCGTCCGTTCGACTTACGATGGGCCTCTGACGCTCGCACGAGATTTACAGGTGATCAACGTGACCAAGGACCAGATCATTGTTCGGGAAGCGAGTGTTGACGACTATGCGTTGCCGCCCGCTGTGAGCGACGAGTACATCAATGCCCCGCGTTCAAAAGAAAAAGAGCCTTCTGAAAAGGTTCAAGCCGGCAAATGGGATGGTTACACGCCACCGCCAATGCCGGAAAATTAACGTTCAGGGGAGAACAAAATTCTAATTTGGCGGTATCTGTGCCGACTATTCCTGATGCTGAGCGTGATGGCCTCGGGTGCACAGGCCGTTTCAGCAGATGTCGTTTTGACAAACGGTTCGGAAGTCGCACCCAATATTGCTGTCCTTCATGTCAAAGATGATGGGGTTTACGTCGACCTTGAGGTCTATGTCGAAGATATTCCGTTGTTTGCGGATATGCTGCCAATCGGATTGTCATCCGATTTCGTCGAAGGTGAGCCAGAGATTGAACAAAGTTCTGCCCAAGCCGAAAGTCGGGCGCTGTCGATTGTTGGAAGGGACGGACAGGCCCTACACGCTGAAATCAGAAAGTTAGAATACCGAACGCGCATAGACCGGGCCTCACCGCTTGCGGGTCAGCGCGATCCATTCTCGGGTCAAATTGTGCCGAGCCCGCCACCAGATCCGCGTGTTTTGTTCCTCGAAGTGTTCTTTCCGTTTCAAAATTCACTTCCCGAAGAGCTGACTATAATGCCTCCATCGCGGGATGACGAACCCCTGGTGACAATCGGGATGCAGGTTTTTGACCGAGAGGTTCCGGTCACGGATTTCCGCTTCTTGTCAAAGCCAGCAGAGTTAAGGATTCACTGGCCTGATCCGTGGGATAGCCGTTTTTCTGCTGAAAGCCTGAATCGAAAAGCGCAGGACGGAACTTCCACCTTTCTTTACATCGAACCTCGTGAAGTTCGGCATGAGACGCTGATCCGCTTGCGAGAACTCGCGCCTTGGATTGGTGAAACTTTCACAGTGGGACAAACACTTTCACCACAGCGTAGCGCCTTGATCGTAAACCAGGCGGCGTCCTTCCTGGCTTCACGTAACCCTGTGACCATTGATGGCAAATCAGTGCAACCGTCAAACGCAACAGCAAAGCTCCTGGAGCTAACATCGCAGGGTTTTCAGGTTGTCGAGCCTGGAAAGGAAGTGTCCGTGAACAATGCGTTTATCGGCGCCATCCTGTCTTTCTCATCGGCAGAACTTCCCGATCATGTGACAGTCACATGGGATATGTTTGACCAGGAAATTTCCCGCGTCGCAACGATTTCAAACGATATCGCCGGGCCGTTCTTTGGAGCTGTTACACCAGCGGACCCTCAGTTTCACTGGCAGAACCACCTACTCCAATACCAAAGAGCATCTGTTACTCAGATTCCAGTTGAACAGCAGAAACGGCAGAAACTGACCGTGGCTTTGATCGCCGGGATTATCAGTGCCGTCTCACTCTGTTTTTTCCTGCTAACTAGAGGCAAAGTCGCAAAGCGTGCCAGTTGCGTGACTATGATTGCCGCAACATCGGCAACGTTTGTATTTTCGGGATATTTGCCGGAATTACCCTGGAATAAGCCCGAGCCCCCTGAGCCGCAGGTTGCGGAGGATATACTGCGCTCGATGGTCGAAAACTTGAACACAGTGACCCTGGAAATATCGCCGGCAGCAAGAAAGGCAGAGCTGACACACATTGTAACGGAAGCGTCTCTGAGTGACATCGCAACAGAGGTTGAACGTGGTCTCGTGATCCGAACGCCAGGAGGCAGTCTTGCTACAGTTACCGAAATTAGAGACCTGAATTTAGAGCGCGTTGACCCTACCCTCAAACCGGGTGGATTTAGCACTCTGGCCAAATGGACAGTGAAAGCTCAAGGCGGTCATTGGGGGCATGCCCACATGCGCGCCGTTACATTTCGGGTGCTGGCGGAGGTCATACCTGAGTCAGGCCATTGGAAGCTGGATGGATTAACTGTAATCGAGGCTCGCGATCCAAATGCATAAGTATTTAAGATCACAGGTTTTTGCTTTAGGCGCTCTGTTTGTCGGAGTGCTCTTGTCACTGACGCTATCAGCCTCGGCGCATTTTTTGCTTAACCTCAACGTTCGAATTTCGCATGTCGAGCATTCCGAAGACGGCCTACGTATCTACATGCGCACGCCTATGCCTTATCTGGTTGCAGATAAGGTCGGTGATCAGAATGGTGATGCCTTGCCGGATGCTGCACCATTCACGACCAATGCCATGAGCGACGGTCAGTTGGTCCACTTTGTCGACTTGCAGGCTGCCATGAGCGATCCCAATGGGCTAGGGCAACTCGCCGAAGGTGGGTTGCATCTGTTGGTCGACAATCAGCGCCTAAGAGGAACAGTTAAGTCCGTTCGCTTGCATCGCGTTGGAAATGAGCCCGGATTTGCAACTTTGGCCGAAGCTCAACAGGCCGTGGACACCGAAACGGCCTTAACGCCACCGCTTTTTGTTGGTGACACAATTGTCGATCTCGTCCTGCATTATGACACTGACGGCCCGGTCCAATCGTACAGTATTGCCAACGTGCTGGACCCCGGCTTGCCCGATCAGGACCAAACGGCCAACCTCATTCTCGACTACGCATCGGACACACCGCAGATATTCCGATCTCGGGGCCTGATGACTGAACCATTGGTAGTTCAGCAAGAGGGGTATGGAGGATTCCTGAGTTTTGTCTGGGAAGGTATACGACATATCCTCGAAGGATTGGATCATGTTCTTTTTGTTGTGTGTTTGGTCATTGGAGCGCAGACACTCAGGGCGCTATTGCTGCGTGCAACCGGTTTTACCGTTGGGCATAGCATAACGCTGTCGCTGGGGTTTTTCGGGTTTGTACCATCGGGCGCGTGGTTTGTTCCTGCCGTCGAAACCGGGATCGCGCTTTCTATCATATTTGCAGCCGTCGCAGCGTTTATGAGTTTTAAGGACAGCGCACGCTCTGAGGTCACGATGGTGCTTCTGACGACACTGATTGGCCTCTTGCACGGACTTGGGTTTAGCTTTGTATTGCACAAGATTTTGCAGGTTACATCCCCAAACATCTGGCAGAGCTTGCTTGCATTCAATCTTGGCGTCGAGCTTGGCCAGGTCGCCATTATTCTTGCGCTCTGGCCTGCCTTAATAATGTGTCGGCGCGTGAACTCCAGTTTGTGGATGTCCCTACGAGTGGGCTTAGCCGGTGGATGTGCGGCTATTGCCTGCTTTTGGACCTTTCAGCGAGTCGCCGAGGTTTATTCCACGCTTGCTTAAGGTCATTGCGATGGCGCGTGTCGTGATGGTCGCCTGGGAGAAAAGCGCACATTCGGCTTTTCCGCAGCATAAGGCAGATTGGGCTCACGGCCGCCGTTAGATCGATCGCAGCATCTTGGCCAGAAAGTGCCACAGCCCCTAGCAAGGACGGCCCAGAGCTGCCGTTCACCGGTAGTCTTCGTCGCTGCGGTGCGGACCGCCAGACCGGACTTTCGCTGCGCTGCCGAAATCCTGACCAATTAGAATTCACGCATCGCGGACTTTCCTGCCTTTCGCGGCGTCTGCACGAATGGCTGCTGTTCGATTTGGCTAAGTTAGTATTCAAAATACTGCTTCGTCGAATATGCTCACGACCCAATCCAGAAAAACCCGAACACGCGGTGAGAGTTGTCGGTTTTGCGGATAATAGGCTGCCAAAGAGATTGGCGGTGGCGGTGCCTTTGGCAGGACTTCTACAAGCCTTCCTGATTTAAGGTCTTCGGAAAACCGGTACATTGGTGCTTGCGCAAGGCCAAACCCATCTAGGGCCAATTGATGGACAGTATCTGCGTCATTGGCAATCACGGTTGTTGGCAATGTGACTGTTTCAAGTTGCTTTCCTGTCCTGAACTCTAACGGCATTGCAGAGCCTGTGCGCGATGACAGAAAGCCAACCATCTTATGGCCTTCGAGGTCCGCAACGGATCTTGGAACTCCGAATGCTGCAAGGTAGTCGGGGCTGGCGCAGGTGATTTCGTCCATACTGCCAAGGCGTCGTGAGATCATGCTGCTGTCTTCTGGGTCTCCTGCACGGATGACGCAATCAACGCCTTCGCGCACCAGATCTACCAGCCGTTCTGTCTGTCCAAGCTGCAACGTGAGCTTTGGGTATCGCGTCAAAAATTCAGGTAAGTGCGGGAGCAAAAATTTCCGTGTCAAAGTGCCCGGCGCGTCAATGCGCAAAAGGCCGGATGGTTCATGCCCGCGCAAAGCCCCTTCGGCTTCTTCCAGATCAGCCAGAATTGACACACATCTTCGATAGTAGGCGTCCCCATCTGGCGTTGGCGCGATGTGGCGGGTTGTGCGTTCAAGCAATCGACTCCCCAGATCGCGCTCAAGTCGCTGGATTGCTTCACTGGCTGTTGATCTGGGAATGTTCAAATCAGCAGCGGCCTTCGTGAAACTGCCGCGTTCCAGAATTCTGACAAAGAGTTTCAGGGTCTCAAGTCGATCTATCATTGTTCGCCATTTCCGAATTTTCATTCCAACTTTCCGGGGATTATCTGTACTTTATATTCGCCTATCTCCTCTGACAACACAAAGGAGTTCAACATGACACAACCATCCAAAACCGCAATTATCACTGGTGCCAGCAAGGGGATCGGTGCCGCCATCGCTCAGCGCCTTGCGCAAGACGGCCACGCAATCGTCGTAAATTACTCAAGCGATAAAGCTGGTGCCAATCAGACCGTCGAAGCGATCAAAAAAGGTGGTGGTCAAGCAATCGCGGTCCACAGAGATGTTGCCGCACCGTCCGGTATGACGCAGCTATTTGATGCTGCCGAGCAAGAATTCGGTCCAGTCTGTACATTAGTCAACAACGCCGGAATCATGCGCCTTGGGCCACTTGGCACTTCATCCGATGCTGACTTTGACGCACAAATTGCCATCAACATCGGCGGTGTCTTTCGCGGAATGCGCGAGGCGGCCAATCGTTTGGAAGACGGCGGAGCCATCGTCAGCATGTCGTCCAGCGTCGTTGGCCTCTATCAGCCATCCTACGGCATTTATGCCGCGACCAAAGCGGCTGTTGAGGCTATGACACACGTACTTGCCAAAGAGCTTGGCCCACGCGGCATCACGGTGAATGCTGTGGCACCTGGGCCCGTCGAAACCGAGTTCTTCTTGGCTGGCAAGCCAGACGGGGTAGTTGAAGCCATCAAGAAAATGAACCCGTTTGGGCGGCTTGGAACACCGGAAGACATTGCAGCCGCTGTGGCCATCCTAGCTGGCCCCGACGGACGCTGGATCAATGGACAAACCCTTCGCGCCAATGGCGGCGTGATCTAGCCCCTCTTTGAAAGGAATACCCCATGCCATTTGCAAACTACAAGTTGCCACAATCCTCGCTGACATCCGCGCAGAAGGAAGATCTGATACACAAGACGACCGAACTAATGGTCAGCTTTTTCGGGGAGATCGTACGCCCAACCACAATGGTGTTGGTCGAAGAGATCAAGGACGGCGGTTACGGCCGTGCTGACGAGGTGTTTGTGATGCCAGAAGAATATCGCGCAAGGGAATAGGTCAGATTGTAAAGCGGGCAGCGGCGCAGGTCGCCGCTGCCCGCTTGTTGGCCTCCACTACGAGGTTCCATCCACCGAGTTAGATCTTGCATAACGCGCAGGCGGAAGGCCAGCGTAGCGTGTAAATGCAGTACTGAATGCGCTTGATGACCCGTATCCTATCTTGGTCGCGATCTCAGCGATATTGTGCCCGCCTGAGCGCAGCATGTGTTTCGCCAGCGTCATGCGCCAATTCATCAAGTACCCCATTGGGGGTCGTCCTATAATCAAATCGAACTGTGTAAAGAATGCAGAGCGTGACAGCCCAGCTTCTTTTGCAAGTTCAGGAACTGTCCAATTGTGCGCAGGTGCGGCGTGCATTGCCCGCAAGGCGGGGCCAATGCGCAAATCGGCAAGGCCGCGCAACAGACCAGCCGTTGCGTTGGGGTCAGTGCCACATCGAAAAGCCTCGATTAACAACACTTGCAACAAGTGTTCGACAATCACATCCCGCGCCGGACGGTTCGCGCGTGCTTCATCACGCACAAGCCCGCTCAAAGCCTCCAGCCGCCCCTCGCCACGCACGACAACCAAATCTGGTAAAAGCGAGACCAACAAGTCGGCATCTGGGCTGGCAAAGGTGCAGTGGCCTATGAGTTGTTGCACCTCTGGCGGGGCGTCCGGTGGCCCAATTCTGAAAATACCGTCTTCGCCCTCGACGGGATGATTGAGCTGATCGTCAGGTGGTGGCGGATTAATGCTAGAAAACGTGAATGATTTGACGGCAGGGATCAGTACAAAGTCCCCAGCGGCCAGTTCAATGGGTTCTTTCTCGGCAATCTCCAGACAGGTACGACCGAACAGAACCGAGGCATAAAACGCCTCGTTCACGTCGTCGCGGCGCACTCGAAATGGGCCCGACGCATGGGACAGTTTCGAATATGCCGCCTGCGGATGCAGCAGGGAGATGATTTCAGAGAATGGATCAGTCAATTCTGGACTTTCGATAAGTATCTTTGGATTATGAATTATAGGTCATCCAGCATCGACCGTCTACCTTGGACCCATCACCAAAAAGGAGACACCGCTATGAATACCGTACTGATTACAGGATGTTCGTCAGGCTTTGGCTTGGATACCGCCCGCTACTTCCTTGAAATGGGCTGGTCAGTTGTCGCGACCATGCGAACACCAGATGAAACGCTATTGCCTGCGTCCGAGCGCTTACGTGTTTTGCCCTTGAACATCTCAGATCGCAAAAGTATCGCCAATGCTGTCGAGGCTGCTGGCCCCATAGACGCATTAATCAACAATGCTGGTGTTGGCTGGTTGTCCCCATTTGAAGGCACATCTGAAGAAAATCTTCGACGCATTTTCGATACCAATACATTTGGCACATTGGAAATGACCCGCGCCGTGTTGCCCCAGATGCGCGCAAAGGGCGCTGGTGTGATCGTAAACGTGTCTTCCAGCGTGACGCTCAAACCCCTGCCGCTGGCTTCTGTCTACACCGCAAGCAAAGCAGCGGTGAATGCGTTCACCGAATGCCTCGCGCTGGAACTCAAACCCATGGGAATTCGGACGCATATCGTTTTGCCCGGCCAAGCTCCGACAACGAACTTTGGCTCAAACGCTATGGCTTTGATGGCAGAAAGAAACGACACGCCCGAGGACTATCAATCCTATGTCGGGCAAGTCATGGGTGCTTTCCGCGATGCTGATGGCAAAGAGTTCACCTACTCCGAAGATGTTGTGCAGGCAATTTGGAACGCTGTCACTGATCCCGATAGCCCATTGCGCATTCCAGCGGGCAAGGACTCTGTCGCTTTGGCTGCGTAAAACAGCAAGTCTTTCACAAAGGACGGGTTGGAGGGTTCGCCCCCCCCAACCCTTAGACGGAACGCACCGGCGTCAGGCCGATGCGTTTTCTTGTTCGGCAAACGCTCTGACAATGTTTGAGAACCTATTGATATCCTCGGAAGTTGCGGTTCGACGCTGCACGATGACACGCCAATACAGCGGGGCGATGAGCATATCCAATATCAATCCACGATCTGTTGCTTCTGGAAGCTCTTCGCGGGCTATTGCTCTGTCGATCATCACATTCGCCTGAGTGCGACGGTCAAGCGTGACCCGCTCCAACAAGTCATTCAACTCGTCAGAACGCGCGTTTTCAGCATGTAGGTCCGGCAGAATCCGTCTCACAAGTGGGTGACGTAGAGTGACCGCAAGCTTTCGTATCAATGCTGTGACGTCGCCTGCAAATGAACCTGTGTCTGGTATGGGGGTGATGCTGGTCGCTGTCGCGGCAACTGCTTCGGTCACAAGTTCAAACTTGGATTTACTGCGCCGATATAGTGCGGCTTTTCCAACGCCTGCGCGGGCAGCAATGTTCTTCATATGTAATGCAGAATATCCTGTTTCCGCCCATTCCTCAAACAAAGCTCGATAGATTGCAGTCGTAACAGAGTCCTGTAGCACAGCAGCGCCAGCCGGTTTCCGGCGTGTCTTTTTCTCCACCTCAACGTCGGAACCCTTGCGTTCCATCGTTACTTCTCCCATATAGGTCGGAACAGTAGTGTTCCACCGCACTTTGACGCAATCAACTCGACGCCGCAACCCTATCGATAACTTTTTCCGAAAGGCAGCAACAATGGACCTGAAAGTCGCCCTGTTCTGGCTCGCGCCACTATGCTGTGGCGCTTTGATTCCGATCCATGCTGGGATGAATGCAGAGCTTAGCCGAGCGACGGGCCACCCATTATGGGCAACACTACTTTCGTTTGGGGTGTCCTTTGTCTGCCTCATGATCGGGCTGGCATGGTTGCGCCCAACGCCGCCGACCGGAGCATCACTGCTTTCAGTTCCCCCGTGGGCTTGGATCGGCGGTGTGGTTGGCGTCGTTTATGTCATGGCGACCATGCTTCTGATCCCGCGTTTTGGGGCCGCAGCCTTCATCGCGGCAGTTGTTGCAGGGCAGATGACGATGGCGCTGTTCTTAGATCAAAACGGCCTGCTTGGTTACGCCGAACGTCCGGCTGACATGTACCGCGTCGCCGGGGCCCTACTGTCAATTGTCGGAGTGATTATCATGCAGTTCGGAAGCGAGGGCTGATCCACTTTCACACTCCATCCAACTCAAGAAGCTAAGATAGAAAGGAAAAAACATGACTGACACAAATGTAATCCCAAGCTTTGGCGCGATGCTGCGTCTCGCACTTGGCGACGCGATCACTGCGGAGGCGGGTGAAGAATTTTTCGAAATGTGCGCCGAAGATATCCTGTTCGAAATGCCATTCGCGCCCGAAGGTGCCGTTCGCGAGTTGCGTGGGCGCGATGCGTTGCTCGCCTACCTGCCAAAAGCAGGTGAGTTGATCGCTTTTGAATCCATGAGCCTGGCCAACACCCATAAATCAACAGATGGCGAAACCTTCACTCTGGAGTTCACTTGTACGGCCGCGAACGCCGAAACAGGCACGCGATATGACCAGGATTTTATCTCGGTTGTTCGAGTCGGGAATGGCAGCATCATCCACTATCGCGACTACTGGAACCCGCTGATCTTGCTGAGCGCGGTTGGCAGCGCGGAGAAATTGAAGTCCCATTTCGAGGAGTTTCACAATGTCTAAGTCTATTCTTGTCACCGGCGGGACCGGCAAAACGGGCAGTCGTACTGTTGAACAGCTACGCGCCAAGGGATTTGCGCCCCGTATCGGAACACGTAGCCCTAAGGAAGCAGATGCCGTGCGGTTCGATTGGTCCGACGCATCAAGTTTTGCTGACGCCTTCGAAAATGTAGGTGCCGTCTATTTGGTCGCCCCGACCGATACAGTGGATTCTTTGGGTGCAATGCAGCCCGGTCTCGAAGCTGCGCTCACGGCAGGCGTCACGCGCTTTTTACTGCTCAGCGGGTCTTCGCTTGAAGAAGGCGGACCAATGATGGGTGCTGTTCATGCTTGGCTGAGGAGCAACGCGCCAGAATGGGTTGTGCTGAGACCCGCATGGTTCATGCAGAACTTTTCTGAACTGCATCACCGTGATCCGATCCGCGATCAATCTGCGATTTACACCGCCACAGAGTCGGGACGCATTGGGTTTATTGATGCAGAAGACATCGCCGCCACGGCTGCGGCGGTGCTGGTCGCGCCAACTGTAGGAAACACCGATTACATCCTGACAGGCCCCGAAGCGATTTCCTATGATGTGGTCGCAGCAACGCTAAGCGAACAATTAGGCCGTCCGGTCGAACACAAAAAACTGACTGTCGATGAACTTGCAGAGCGGCATGAAAATATGGGCCTTCCGACGGAGTACGCGTCCACGCTGGCCGCTATGGATGCTGCAATCGCGGGCGGTTCCGAAGATCGTGTCACTGACCACGTTTTGGAACTATCAGGCAAAAAACCGACATCTATTGCTGAGTTCGTGAAACGTAATCTTGCTGCTTGGAAAAGCTAATTGAGTCCCACCTGCACGGTTAGTGCTGTGCAGGTGCTTAAGCGGCTGCAATCTCAGGCGATTGCACATCGGCATCTTTCATTTGCTTTGCCATGATTTCATTGAATGAAAGTGAGGGATGGGCTTCGGCCAACATCCCGACTTTCATCCAGAACTCAGCCTGAGCATTGATTGAGCGGCACATCACCGTACTTGCCCGTCGGATATCCTCGTGCAGTGCCTCGCCAATTTTCACAATTCCCATGGACGTCTCCTCTTTATGGCTGGTATATGAAACGTATATGATTCGTATACTGGCGATCTCTTTAGGCTGTACCTTTGAAGCATGGGTCGTCAACCAAAACTTGTAGGAAAAGACGAATGAAGGATTGCTACATAAGTGTTCCGGTAGCTCCCGCAATTAGCAAGGCCAGCAGAACTGAAGCGATCAAGCTCTATGGCTCCGACGCCTTTGAGGGTATGCGGCGGGCCGGTCAGCTGACCGCGGAATGTCTCGACGGCGTTGCAGCCATTATCAAAGCGAACGCGCAACTCTCCGAGATTAACACCTTCGTTCTCGACTTTGCGGCCACCCACAATGCGACCCCCGCGACTCTGGGTTACAAAGGTTACAAATACGCCTGCTGCACATCGGTCAATCATGTTGTTTGCCACGGATTTCCTAACGAGAAGAAGCTACGCGACGGCGACATCGTGAACGTCGATGTCACACTAATCCTCGACGGCTGGTATGGCGATACCAGTCGAATGTATGCCGTCGGGCGACCCAAGCGGGCAGCAGAGCGTCTTGTCAGTGTTGCCCATGAAGCGATGATGCGCGGCATTGAAGCGGTTCGTCCTGGCGCAACTTTGGGTGACATTGGACATGCAATCCAGTCCTATGCGCAATCCGAGCGATGTTCAGTTGTCCGTGATTTTTGTGGCCACGGTATCGGGCGCGTTTTCCATGACTCCCCCAACATCCTGAACTTTGGTCGCCCCGGCGAAGGTTTGGAGTTGCGCGAAGGGATGATATTCACGGTAGAACCCATGATTAACTTAGGGCGACCCGAAGTGAAAATGTTATCTGATGACTGGACGGCAGTGACGAGAGACCGCTCACTGTCGGCGCAGTTTGAGCATTCGTTGGGGGTGACAGCCGATGGATGCGAAGTGTTCACAACCTCACCTGCGGGGCTGCCTGCGCCAGGCTTCCAAATTGTGGGCAAGACTGCATAGCTGTCATTCGCTCGGCGCGCAGCATCGATCAATTTGGGCTCATTGCGGTCATTAGCTGCACTTGGCATGAGCGACCGCTATGCGGACAAAGCTGACATTCCGGACTACTGTATGTGGTCGTCTTTTTCCTGCAAAAAACTGCCTGAGCGAACCTATTGATCGTTCGCCGTGAAGCAGAAAGCCGTGGCAGAACTCGCTTTTTGGGCGTGCGGTCTGTACGTAAGTAGTGGAAGCGGCTCCCAACGTTAGTCGGGAGCCGTGTTTATTGAATAGGGGGGTCTTTGGGAAATCAGGCGTGTCCACCACCGATCAAGCCGATACCAGAGGTCAGACCGAACCAAGCTTTCACCCGTAGACCAACCGCCTTGATGATACCCATGGCCTGAATCCCGTGGGCGACAAGTGTTCCTTCCATTTCGCCTTCAAAATTGGTGGTGTAGGATTGGACGATGCAACCGCTACCTGGCACCAGAAGATCGCGGTGCTCTGGATGCACCAGATCGAGATGCACAACGATCTGACCCCGTTTCGCCTTTTCACTGGGTTCAATCAGGCGACCGCTGGGCGCAAGCTGACCGGAAGAAATCTGCTCCTGAATTCGGACGATCCTTGCCGGGAGAACAGTATTACGCATCGAGATGTTGAAGTTGCTTTCGCACGCCACCTCTGCGGCCATTCCCTCGTACAGTTCGGTGCGAGAAACCTGCGAGAAACCAGCAACGATACGTCCTTTCTCTGCATCTTTCCGATCCGGTACAATCAGCATGGCTGGGCTCATTGCGGCTTGCGCTGCGCGCGAACCAACGTTCAGAGTGACTTGTTCAACTACACCGTCGACTGAGCTGAGAGTCAGAGTTTTTGACAGCTCCACTTGTGCCTGCTTCAACGATGCACGCGCTGATGCAAGTTGGGCGGGCAGAACAGCCGTTGCCTGAACTTGTGCCACACCAAGTTGCGTTTCAGCAGCCTCAACCTCTGCCTCTCTTGTACTCAAGGTTGCCTGGGCGCGTTCCAACTGGCTCACTTGAAATGCTGCAGAGCCCTTTGCTTGAAGTGCCTCGTGATCCATCAGCACCAGCTCAGCCTGTTCTCTTGCGGTAACTGCGGCATCCACCACGGCCTGAGCAGTTTGGACCTGCAATTCAGCTGCCAGTTTCGCGCTTTCTATCTCCTCAACTTTACGGGTTGCAAAATCTACTGCAGCTTGTTCCGACGCATTCTCGACTGCAAACAGCGGATCGCCCGGTTCTACATGATCACCGCCCTTTACGTAGATATCTGTTACTGTTCCACCGTTCTCAGCAACGACCGGAACAGTTCTGAATGGCACAAGACCTGTGTAAGATTTTGGGTAGTAGTAGAACACGGCAAAGAAGACGATCAGCGCTAGTACGAACCACATGAAGAGCGCTCGGTGAACGTTGTATAGGGTGACTGGAATCCCGCGCCATTTTAGGTAGATCACCCGCAGGACAAACGGAAAAGATGTGACGAGCAGTTCAATCATTTTAACAGCTCCTCTTTTGAAGGCCGCCACCACAACATGAAGTCGCGGGCGATTGCAGTCAGGATCAGCGCGCCTGGCAGCAGAATGCTGAAGTGGCTGAGCGCAGGCATCAATTCGTACGCCAAGGCTATGGTAAGCATCACCGGAATAGTTGTGCGCAGCGGAGTGCCGATTGATTTGCGCTCGGTATAGCGTTCAAAGCGGGCATAGAGGTGTACGACCAGTAGGATCGCAAGGAAGAGGACAATCAGGCCGACCCAAGCATAGGTGTCGGTCTGATTGGGCGCGACCCACCATCTGGGGTCGCCGCCAGCGGCGAAGGCCGGAGTTGAGATGATGCCAAGCACAGGCGCCATCAGGAACGCGGGTGGTTTCATGTTTCAGGTCCTTGATTTACGCAGTCACGCGGTGCGTGAAGATTTTCGGTGTCTTGAGAACGTCAGTTCTCGGTGGGTTGTTGTGATGGTTCTGAGGGTTGTTCCTGCGGGACATAGGGGGGATCCCAGCGACGTCCGTTCGCTGTTTTTTCGCCAAGCGCCAATGAGTGCAGACCGTGGATGTTCCCCCCGGACCACTCTTGTTTGGCGGAGTTTTGGATTGCCTTCAGTACGCGGTAGTACCTTGCGAAGTAGATCATGGTCGTTTCCTTTCTGATGACCCGGACCTAACCGTCATCGCATCCGCGATCCTGAGGGTTCTGGACATTTGTTATTGGCTTCTGGACAATTGCAGTGACTGCAGGGGGTTGCGTGCGAGTCAGGGGAGGACGCAAAAGTGCCACGCATCAGCGCTTATAGACTGCAAAATGTAGGGCTGCGTTATTCGCAAGAGCCCGGCGCGCGGGTTCCGTTTCCTGAAGTCCTGGAAATGGCGGGGGCACCCTCTGATATCGTCAACAGCCCCGACGCCACTGTCGAGCTGCTACATGAAGCAGGCGCTGTGGAAACCGCGTGTCACATTTTGGAAGACAAGACCTTCGCCGCACGGGTCGGGCTTTCGGCACAAGGTCCCGGAACACTTTTGGCCTACATCGTGCGGGCAGCCCAAACGGTGGAAGACGCGCTGGTATTGACGCAGCGCTTTTATGCAATGCAAGACCCTGACTTGCGTCTTGACGTGGTCGGGGTGCCCGACGAGCCAAATATAACTCTGGAGAGCAGCGTTATCCCGGCGCATCAATATCCTCGCCATCGCGAAATGCTGATTTTCGGCCTTTACAAGCGAGTACAACAAATCACCTCTGGCGGCCTTGCCCCGATCTCGATTGAGTTGGAAACGGACGATGCCCAGCACTGCCGGCTACTGGCCGAATTGGCCGGATGTGAAGTCTTAGGCTTCAAGTCCGGATACGCCTTGGCTTTGCCCCCAAACGGCATGAGCTTTCGGATACCAACGGCAGACCCCACCTTATTGGGGCATTTACGTAGGCACGGGGAAGAACAACTGAAGGCGCAGCCTGGTGCAGTCCGTAGTCTGTCCGACCGCATTGTGGACATGCTCGGGGAGCGTCTTCCCGGACCGATACCAAACGGCGACGATATAGCCGAAGAGCTTGGACTGACGCGGCGCACTATGACCCGGCACCTTTCGGCCGAAGGAACAAGCTTTAAAGCACTTTTAGAGGGGGTGTTGTGCGACCTGTCCAAACGGATGCTTCGTAGTGGTGAGGGTGTTGCCCGCGTTGCCTTCATGCTTGGATTTGCGGATCAGGCGGCTTTTTCAGTGGCATTCAAGCGATGGACAGGTGAAACGCCAGCCAGGTTTCGTAAAGCTGGCCGCTAAGTCTACTGACCGCTGCAGCGCGCGGGGCCGTAAGATGTCCAAGATCCACAAAACCTTGTCCTGTCCCCAAAAGAAAGCAGGCCATGGGGTCACCTAGTTCAATGGCACACAGCAGCCGCGGTGGTTGCTGACCCAGAACAAGGATGAACCCTATGAAAACCTCGAAGAAATTCTTTATCGCCCCGATCTCAGGCGCACTTCTGATCACCATGGCTGCTACAGCCCATGCTGACTACGTCACCGACAAAGCGATCAAAGGAGCGGTTGTCGGTGCCACTGTCGCCGGTATCGCTGGCGAAAGCATCGTAGGTGGCGCGGCCGCTGGTGCCGCGGTCGGAGCCGTAGGAGGTGCGATCCAGAAGGACAATTTCGAAGACGCGCAAGACGAAGCCCAAGAACGTCGCGACGACTTCAATGAAGAGCATAAAGACTGGAACGGCTAAGACACGACCGCCAGCGAAACAAAAAAAGGAGAAATACAGCCGAACAAACCTGACCGGTCAGCATGCGCTGTTAGCATCCAGACGCAGTTTGACTGACCATCCCACACAGAACTCGCACAGTTTCTGATAGGTTGCCATCTGGCTCACAAACGAGCCGGGTGGCAACTTTGTTTGGGGCGCTTGAACACCAGCCGTGCCCTGACTCCGCGTTTCAAATTCCGCTTCCTTTCTTGCCCTTCTCGACTTGGGTTTTGTCCAAAATCCAAAAACAACCGTCCAGAACCCAAACGAACTGAAACGCCCTCCGCCCCAAATCCTGCTCATCTGAATAACATCGACGAGCTGGCAACCGAAGCAACCCTGGCGACTGCCGCTCTTTGCAATCCGACGCCAAAGGAAACGGCAATGAACCTACTAGCAAACTTTGACGCAGAAACCCTGGCACGCATCCAGTTTGCCTTTACTGTGTCGTTCCACATCATCTTCCCGGCCTTTTCCATCGGCCTAGCAAGCTTCCTGGCCGTCCTCAATGGCCTTTGGCTTTGGCGCAAGGACAAGGCTTATCTCAATCTCTTCAACTATTGGAAAAAGATATTCGCTGTCGGCTTCGCGATGGGTGTCGTGTCCGGCATCGTGATGTCTTACCAATTTGGCACGAATTGGAGCACATTCTCGGATACCGCCGGGCCTGTGATCGGGCCCTTGATGGCCTACGAGGTGATGACGGCCTTCTTCCTTGAGGCAGGCTTCCTAGGCATCATGCTTTTCGGTCGCGAACGCGTGGGTCCCGGCTTGCACATGATGGCCACGGCGATGGTTGCCCTTGGCACGCTGATATCGGCCACGTGGATTCTTTCGGTCAATTCTTGGATGCAGACCCCGGCCGGATTTGACGTCAACGAGCTGGGTCAATTCATCCCAGTGGATTGGTGGTCGATCGTCTTTAACCCGTCTTTCCCGTACCGCCTGACACACATGGTGCTGGCGGCATATCTCACCACTGCCTTTGTGGTGGCCGGGGTTGCAGCTTGGCACCTGCTACACCGCAATCGAACGGCCGAGGTCACCCGCATGTTCTCGATGGCAATGTGGATGGCTGTTTTGGTTACTCCTCTGCAGATCGTCGCGGGCGACCTTCATGGTTTGAACACGCTGGAGCATCAACCGCAGAAAGTGATGGCGATGGAAGGTCACTTTGACAGCCACCCCGAAGGTGCACCGCTAATCCTGTTCGGCATTCCAAACGAAGATGAAAAGCGCGTGGACTACGCCATCGAAATTCCGAAGCTATCGTCGCTGATCCTGAAACATGATCTGAACGCGCCGCTTGACGGGCTGGACACCATTCCCGACGACGAAGAACCCCCGGTCGCGATCGTTTTCTATAGCTTCCGTATCATGCTTGCCATCGGCTTTGCCATGCTGGGCGTCGGGTTGTGGTCGTTTGTTCAGCGGGTTCGGGGCCGCCTCAACGAAGATCGCTGGTTGCACCGCGCATCCGTCCTGTTGGCGCCCAGCGGATTTGTGGCGGTACTGGCCGGTTGGATCACCACCGAAGTGGGGCGCCAACCTTACACGGTGTACGGGCTGATGCGGACATCGGACTCCCTTTCCCAAGTGGATGCGCCTGCAGTTGCGGCGTCTCTGATTGCCTTCATCGTCGTGTATTTCGCGGTGTTCGGAGCAGGCACATTCTACATGCTGCGTCTCATGGGAAAACCGCCTGTCGAAGACTTCCAGAAAGCTCAAAAACCCATTGAAATCTTTACCTTGGCGGAGGCAGCGTGATGCTTGAACTCTCGACAATCTGGGCAGGCATCATTGCCTTTGCCGTTCTGACCTATGTGATCCTGGACGATCCTGATCTTCTCTTCGGCCGAGTAATGTTTGCGCGTCTTGCGCTTGATGCCCCTGACCAACTTGTCAGCGGCGTCCTTCGATGTTCCGGATTTCTTGTTCATCTTCGCTCCTTAACGGCTTCGATGAACCAGAAATCCTCCGTTGCTCAAACCCCAAATCTGTCCGGTAGGCGCTGACGTCAGACAGTTAGGAACCTAAAATGTTTACGCAATTCCAAAGCATTCTTGGTTCCGCACAGAGGTTCTGTAAAAAAATTGCGGACAGTAAGTTATCCCGACCACGCGTCAGTATGTTCATCATTTGGTGACAGATAGTTTCTTTCGCGCCGTTCTCGTAAATTTCCAAAGTCCGCTTTCTGCGCATATGCGCGGCCATGCAGTTCTTTAGATGCGTGGCTCAACTGCGCCTCCGCCAATTTCTCGTCGAACCCGAGATGCTCGGTCACCAATGTGCGCAGCGTTGCGCGCAGGCCATGTGCGTCAGTCTCTCCATCAAAACCGATCTTGCGGATCATGTTCATTGTAGCGGGTTCAGACACGGGTCCGTTCTCCGATGCAAACACGAACTCGCGGTGGCCGTTGAGCTTGTACATCTCAGCCAGGATATCGATCACTGGGTCCGTCAGGGGAATGGCAATGGTGATGCCCGTCTTGGTGACGGGGTTGTTCCAGACCTTCGCTGACAGGTCGATGTCCGCCCATCGCATCTTGCGCACCTCACCGGCCCTTTGACCTGTATGCGCAATGATCTGCAGCAAAGGCTTTCCCAAGGTCTGATGAGGCCACGCGTCCAGCGCCTGCAGAAACAGCGCCAGACGCTCTGGTTCAACGATGGTGGGGTGGTGTTTCTTGGGCTGGGGCTTGAAGCGGTCGATCACGTTTGCTCCCGGCACGACAGAGATCAGGCCCTCGGCCTCCGCGTAGCCCAGAACCTGCCGCAGGATGCGAATGACCCGGCGCGCAGTCTCATGGCTCCCACGATCCGCGATCTTGAGCGCAACGGCCTTGATATCGACTGCTGTGATATCCGCGACCTCCACAGTCCCCAGCAGTGGGATAGCATCCTTTTCGATCCGGTTGCGGGCACGGACATAAGTCTTCTCTGCCCAGTGCGGGCGCTCTTCAACCAACCACGCGCGAGCAATCCCGGCGAAGGTGGTGTCCGTTAGGCCCGACCGAGCCTGAACTTCTGCGCGCATCACAGCCACATCGGGGGTGATATTCGTGTCCAGCTGGTTTCTCTGCGCCTCGACGCGCTGGCGCGCATCTTTGAGGCCGACAGAGGGGTAGGAGCCCAATGTCATCTCACGCTGCTTGCCATCGACCCTATAGCGCCAGACCCATGTCTTGCTGCCCTGGGGTGAACGATCAGGGTCAGTCCACCGCCATCTGTCAGCTTGATCTTCTTGTCGCCGGGTTTCGCAGCCTTGATCTGCTTGTCTGTCAGTTTGGTCATCTTGCATACTTTCTCTCTGGCGAACCCCACACAGACCACCACAATGGGAATACTGGCAGAGCCCAAGTTTCCTTGGGGATGAGAAAGACTGACACGTCAAAAGCCTTATTTTCAAAGCCGTATGACTGCGAGTGAATTCGAGCTGAGGAGAAAGATGGTGGAGCCTAGGGGAGTCGAACCCCTGACCTCTTGCATGCCATGCAAGCGCTCTCCCAACTGAGCTAAGGCCCCATTATGGTACCGTTGGTGCGGTGGACGGACGTTTAGGAGACAGTGACGACGAGTGCAAGTCCAAAAATGGAATTGAACTCGAATTTCCGCCCGGGCTGCCCGTCAAATGAAAAAGGCGACCCTGAGGTCGCCTTCTTGCGTAATCAGCTTTCGTCTTCCGAAGATATGTCGGTAATATCGTCCAGAGAAACGTCATCACTGCTGTCGTCATCGTCGTCCAGCAGATCGTCGTCCAGTTCGACATCGACACTGTCGTCATCGTCCAGGACCAGCTCCTCTCCGGACGCGTTTTCACGCGCTTTGACCGAAGCTGCATCTTCAGCATCCGCCGCGATCATGCGGCTTTTGGATGTTTGAAGCTCCACGATCTCGCCAGTGTAGGGGCTGATGATCGGGTCCTTGTTCAGGTCGTAAAATCGCTTACCGGTGGTCGGGCAAACGCGCTTTACGCCCCATTCTTCCTTGGGCATGTCAAATCCCCTTGATATCAGGTGAGTCGTCTAAATGATTCAGCTCACCTGCCACAGGCAGAGGGCACTGTCAAAGTCTTTGCGCAAGAGAGGTCGCGATATGGGAGAGCACGCATTGTTAGGGACACCACCGGTGCCACTGAGGCTGCGCAAATCCGCCCGGGCGCGGCGCATCAGTTTGCGAATTTCTCAGCTGGACGGGCGGGTTACGTTGACCTATCCGATTGGAGTGCCTGAATCCGAGGCGCTGAGTTTCGCACGTACCAAGGAAGAGTGGATTCGCCAGCATTTGCAGGATAGGCCGGTAACGGCCGTGGTGCAGTTTGGACAGCAAGTACCGATTGAAGGCGTTGCCCGGCGAATCGTGCCGGCGGACGGTCGACGTGTTCAGTTGCAGGCGGACGAGGTCGCAGTGCCAAAAGGGGCCGAGGCACGCAGATTGGCCCGGTTTCTGAAGGAACTGGCGCGGGACCGGTTAACCGGTGCGTGCGATGATTATGCGGCAATGCTGGGACGCCCATATACCACACTTAGCCTGCGCGACACGCGGTCACGCTGGGGGTCATGCAGTTCGCATGGCGGATTGATGTTCTCGTGGCGTCTCATTCTGGCACCGCCAGACGTACTGCACTATGTGGCTGCACATGAAGTGGCGCATCTTGCCGAGATGAACCACTCGCCCGCATTCTGGGCGCAGGTAGAGAATATCTTCGGCCCCTATCAGCAACCCCGTCGCTGGTTGCGCGACAATGGGGCAGAGTTGCATCGATACAGGTTCGACGCAAAGCCGAGTTGACCTTGCGTTATTTTGTGATCACATAAGCGGATGTTGAGCACACGTCCGTCTGAAACCCAAACTGCCACTCATGACCGGGTGTACCGCGCCCTGAGGTCTCGAATCATGCACGGCGAAATGGCGCCGGGTCAGGCGCTGACCTTGCGTGGTATCGGCAAGGAGTTTGGCGTCTCGATGACCCCGGCGCGAGAGGCCGTGCGCCGTCTGGCCGCCGAGGGGGCTTTGTTCCTGTCCAATTCCGGCCGGGTCTCGACGCCCGAATTGACCAACGACCGGATCGAAGAATTGGCAGCGTTGCGCGCGTTGCTGGAAGTCGAACTGGCCAGCCGGGCTCTGCCCAGGGCGCATATTGCGCTGATCGACCGGTTGCAGACCATCAATATGACCGTTGCAGAAACGGTGACCAAGCGGGACGCGGTTGGTTACATCCGGTCAAATCTGGAGTTTCACCGCACCCTGTACCTGCGTGCTCAAGCACCCGCGATGCTGGCCATTGCCGAAACGGTCTGGCTGCAACTGGGGCCAACGATGAGAGCGCTTTACGGTCGTCTCAGGCGCACTGAACCACCGCATTATCACAAGCTGATCATCGCTGCCCTCAAGGCCGGGGACGAACCGGGCTTGCGCTTGGCGGTCCGCTCGGACGTGACACAGGGGCTGCGCTTGCTGGTGAGCTGAGCGGCATCCCGCCGACCTTTCGGCGCACAAGATAGAGGGGTTCACTGTTCTGGCCTGTTCAGCCCGACTGGGTTACTCTTGAGGCAAATCACAAACAAGAGCAGACCACAGCCATGATCACTCGCCGGACTTTTTCCATTTGCCTTGGATCAACATTGTTGGCCGCCTGCACGGGTGGTGGTGCGCCATCCAGCGCACCTGCTTCCCGAATGCGGGCAGTTCCCAATGCAGGCTGGGATGCCTGGGTCGCCGGGTTCAAGGGCAGGGCGGCATCGCAGGGAATTTCACAATCCACAATTGACCGCGCTTTTCAGGGCGCAGGGTACCTTCCTGATGTGATCGAGCGCGACCGCAATCAGGTAGAGTTCAAGCGTTCGCTCGAAGATTATCTGGCCATTGCCGCCTCGGACGAGCGGATCAGCACAGGACAGAAGATGCTGCGGCAATATAACGGGATGCTGTCGCAGATCGAGGCGCAGTACGGAGTAGACAAGGAAATCGTCGTTGCAGTGTGGGGGCTGGAAAGCCGCTATGGCGCGCGTCGCGGCGATGTGCCCGTTGTGTCAGCTCTATCAACACTGGCCTATGATGGGCGACGTGGTCAGTTCTTTGAAAGCCAGTTGATCGCGGCGATGAAGATCCTTCAGAACGGCGACACCACGCCTGACAACATGACCGGCAGCTGGGCCGGTGCGATGGGGCATACGCAGTTCATTCCAACCTCTTACCTCGCTTATGCGGTGGATTTCACCGGCGACGGGCGGCGGGATATCTGGTCGGATGATCCGACGGATTCGCTGGCTTCGACCGCAGCTTATCTGTCGCGTGCAGGCTGGGTGCGGGGGCAGCCCTGGGGGGGCGAGGTCGGAACCATTTCCGGTACTCCGGTGGCCGTGCTGCAACCACAGGTACCCGGGCCGCGCATTGCTGTCTTCCGCAATTTTCAGGTCATCAAACGCTACAACAACTCGGACAGCTACGCGATTGGCGTCGGGCATCTGGCGGACAGAATTGTCGGCGGCGCACCGTTTCAGGCCTCGTTCGGGCCAGATGAAAACGGTCTGACATTGGACGACCGCAAGGAATTGCAACGTCGGCTGACATCCGAAGGGTATGATACGAAGGGCGCGGACGGGGTGATCGGCAAAAACACAACGTCAGCCATCAGCGCGTATCAAAGCGCCAATGGCCTTGCTGTCACCGGAGAGCCCTCGGTCGCATTGTTGCGCAGGCTGGGTGGCTGACGGTTACGCCGCCAACCCTTTTGATCCGATATCGAGGAATTTTTGACGGCGGTCCTGAATCAGGGCTGCCGCGTCTTTGCCGTCCAGTTCCGCCAACATGGCGGTAAGTGCCTCGCGGACGGATTTGACAGTTGCAGGACGATCGCGATGCGCACCGCCCTTGGGTTCAGGGATGATCCGGTCACAAACGCCAAGCTTGTGAAGGTCCTGAGCGGTCAGCCGCAGCGCTTCGGCGGCTTCACGCATCTTTTCTGCATCTTTCCACAGGATTGACGCGCAGCCTTCCGGCGAGATCACCGAATAGACCGAATGTTCCAGCATCGCCACGCGGTTGGCGGTGGCAAAGGCCACGGCTCCGCCCGAGCCGCCTTCGCCGATGATGACCGACACCAGGGGCACACCGATTTTCAGGCACATCTCGGTCGACCGGGCAATCGCTTCGGACTGACCGCGTTCCTCGGCGCCTTTGCCGGGATAGGCGCCGGCAGTATCGATCAGTGTGATCACCGGCAGGCCAAACCGCCCGGCCATCTCCATCAGGCGGACCGCCTTGCGATAACCTTCGGGCCGGGCCATGCCGAAATTTCGCTCGATCCGCGATTTGGTGTCGCTGCCTTTTTCATGGCCGATTACCATGACCGGTTGATCGTTGAAACGTGCAAGCCCGCCAATCACGGCCAGATCATCGGCAAAATTGCGATCTCCGGCCAAAGGGGTAAATTCGGTGAACAGGGCATTGACGTAAGCGCTGCAATGCGGGCGTTCCGGATGTCGGGCGACCTGGCATTTCCGCCAAGGCGTCAGGTCGGCATAAAGCTCACCCAGAAGCTTGGCGGCTTTGGCGTCCAAAGCGGCGGCTTCTTCGGTTACGTCCATCTCTTCGTTGGTGCGGGCCAGCGCACGCAGTTCTTCAGCCTTGCCTTCAATCTCGGCCAGTGGTTTTTCGAAATCCAGATACTGGGTCATGACGCCTCTCAACGCGAAAGTTCCCTGCTATATGGCCTGACGATGCTCCGGATGCAACTCAGCAAGATCTGTGTGTCGAAGATGTTCGATTTCAGGTGGGCGAATAGAAAAACGGATACTGGTGGACACCGCCAATAAAGACAGCGTGCTGCGTGCGCAGGCCTGCACCCATGATAGCCTTGCCGCGAAGTCTGACCCTATGATCGACCCGACACCGCGCCCGAGGATGTGCTGGCTGAAACCTGCCTGTTGTTAAAGCAGGTCAACTGGGCCAGAGAACGGGATAGAGTGAGGCCACAAGCAGCACCGCCATTGTCCAGTTGAACACAACCAACCGGCGCGGGTTCGTCAGCACCCGCGACATCTGCTGACCAAGAAAGGTCCATGTGCTCACCGACGGCAGGTTGACCGCCCCGAAAACCAACGCAACGAGGGCAATTGCATGCAGGGTCTGATTGGGTGTGTAAGCGGTTGTGGCGGTCAGGGCCATGGCCCAGGCTTTGGGGTTCACCCACTGAAAGGCGGCGGCCTGTAGAAGCGTCATGGGAGTCCCCGCTGCCAAAGCGCCCCCGGCTGGTGCGGCATGTGCGATCTTCCATGCCAGATACAGCAGATAGATTACCGACACGATCTTCAGCACTGAATGGCTGACCGGATATCGGTCAAAGACCTGAATCAGCCCTGCACCAACCAGCAGCACCATGAGCGTGAAGCCAAGGCCAATGCCCAACATATGCGGGATCGAACGCCGAAAGCCGAAATTCGCACCCGATGCCATCAGCATCAGATTGTTCGGCCCGGGCGTAATGGATGTCACGAAGGCAAAGGCGATGAGGGCCAGAAGGATGTCGTAAGTCATACTGCGAAGTATCGTCCGACCGGCAGCAAATGAAATTGCTTTTTCGTGCGCGTTTCTGCTATTTCTGCAATTTGTGATGAAGAATGATCATATAAATCGCCAGATATTGCATGAACTGACCGGTGATGGGCGTATCAGCAACCTGGAATTGGCCGAACGGGTCGGGCTGTCGCCTTCCGCCTGCCTGCGTCGCGTTCAAGAGCTTGAGAAAGCCGGCGTGATCACCGGCTATCGTGCGGTTTTGAACCCGGCGTCGATGGGTGTCGGCTTTGTCGCCTACATCGGCGTTGGTCTTGGCGAACACACAAAAGCGGCGCAGGAGGGGTTTGAACGGGCTCTGCAGCAAGCCCCCGAAGTGGTCGAATGCCACAACATCACCGGTACGATCGAATACCTGCTGCGCGTCGAATGCGCCGACTTGCCGTCCTACAAGACCTTCCATACCGAGGTGCTGGGAACGCTGCCACATGTTACGTCGATCACTTCCTATGTGGTCATGGGGTCGCCCAAGGATCTGCGTGCGTAACCTCTGAAATTGTGAAGCCGCACTCTCTTGCAGCGCAAATTTTCAGAGCCTAGTGTCACTGTAATGACGTTGCCAGGGGATACGCCCAGCCAAAACGGCACGCAAACAGGGAGATTACGATGAAACTCGTTCGAACAGTGGCGACCGCAGTTGCCATGTCGGTAGTTGCCGGGGCCGCTTTGTCTGCACCGCTGAAACTGCAACCTGCCAATCCACAGCCTTCTCCGAAGGCAGGGTTGAATGTCAAATACATTGGCACAGGCAATCAACACAAGAAGATCCGGGATCTGAGTCAGGCAAAAAGCATGCTGTCTCAGGCAAAGCCCGGAAAGCCGTTGCGTGGGTTGGATTATAGGGACACAAGCAAGGGTGAGGACGTCATGACGTTCGACGAAGCCTACAATGTTGCCGCTGAGGTGACAGGGTATATGCGGTTTAACTCACCGGGCGTTTACGAGCTGGAAACGTGGTCGAATGACGGGCTAGAAGCTTGGGTTGGTGGTCAGCAGATCGGCCGCGTAACTGGTATTCAAGGTTGTGAAGCCAATCAACGCACGGAAGTGGAAGTGCCCAAAGCGGGTTGGTATCCGTTGAAGATCGTCTATTTCCAGAAACTGGGAACCTCTTGCCTGATGATGAAGTCAGGAAAGAAGGGTGAGCGCTTCACATGGACGCCCAATGAGGTTTTCGGCCGTTGAAGAGTTTAAAAAAGGGCGCTCGGTGGGGCGCTCTTTTTTATGGCTTAGCTGCTCGCCGCAATCAGTTCGGCCTGTGCCACAATGACTTCAGCCTGCTTGATTGAAGCGATGTCGACAAGACGTCCTTTATAGACGGTCGCGCCTTCACCGTTGGCTTTGGCCTGTTCCATTGCGGTCAGAATTTCGCGGGCCTCGGAAACGGCCTCATCCGACGGGGTAAAGACCTGATTGGCCAGCGCGATCTGCTTGGGATGGATCGCCCATTTGCCGACCATACCCAGTGTGGCCGAGCGTTTCGCCTGAGCGATGTACCCTCCATCATCGCTGAAATCCCCGAATGGTCCATCCACTGGCAGCACCCCATGGGTGCGGCAGGCCGCAACGATGGCGGCTTGGGCCCAGTGCCAGGGATCGGACCAGTGTTTTTCATCCTCGCGCAGCATGTAATAGTTTTCCTGTGTGCCGCCGATGCCCGTGGTCTGCATTCCCATCGAGGCGGCAAAATCTGCGGCCCCAAGGCTCATGGCCTGCAAGCGGGGTGAGGAGGCTGCGATCTCTTCCACATGCGCGATACCGGCAGCGGATTCGATAATGACCTCGAAGCTGATCGGTTTGGTCCGGCCCTTGGCGCGTTCAATGGCGGTGACAAGGGCATCCACGGCATAGACATCTGATGCACAACCGACTTTGGGAATCATGATCTGGTCCAGACGGTCGCCTGCCTGCTCCAACACGTCGACAACGTCACGATACCAATAGGGGGTATCCAATCCGTTGATGCGAACGGACATGTATTTATTGCCCCAATCAACAGTGTTCAGCGCTTCGATGACGTTGGCGCGGGCTACATCCTTGTCCGAAGGCGCAACCGAATCCTCAAGGTCAAGGTTGATCACATCCGCAGCAGAAGCTGCCATTTTCGGGAACAGTTTGGTATTCGACCCCGGACCAAACAGTTGACAGCGATTGGGTCGTGCAGGCGCGGCGGGTTGGATGCGAAAGCTCATCTGGACCTCGTGTGGGTAATGAAGTTGCGATTTTCTCGCCCAATGAGGTATTAAATTGCGCAACTTGGCGCAAGGGAGATTGTGCATCTGCGGCAATGCGGTTGCAGAATGCAAATTTCCAGCAGAAGATGATTGGTGATTAAAGATTAATCAATTTGAAAACTTCGAAGAATTTTGCGTCACCCGGCACTAGGGCGCAAGAACATCGCGCGCTAGCTGTGTTTGACGGAGCAGAACGCGAAACGCTCGTTTTGCCGCTTCACTAGCTTAGGCCGGAATCAAAGGAGTGACCGCAATGATCGAGACACCGTACCTGCTGTTTTTGGGCGATGCGCCCGACCAATTGGCGGCCAAAGTGGCTGTGGGCATCAAGGATTGGCGCCCGGAAAACGCCGTCGGCCAATACCGTATGGACGGCTGCAAGGCCGATCTGGGCCTGACCGATATGACCCTGACAGAGGCGAAAGAGGCCGGTGCCAAAACGCTGGTCATCGGCGTGGCCAACCGTGGGGGCGTGATCAGCCAGGAATGGAAAAAGGTTCTGGTCATGGCACTGGAGGAAGGGTTTGATCTGGCCTCCGGCTTGCACAACCTGTTGCGCGATGAACCTGACCTGGTGGCGGTGGCTGAAGCGACCGGTCAAAAGCTGCACGACGTGCGTGTGCCCGAAGTCGATTACCCGATTGCCAACGGGATCAAGCGCAAGGGCAAGCGTTGTCTGGCCGTGGGCACCGATTGTTCGGTCGGCAAGATGTACACCGCAATGGCGATGGATGCTGAAATGCGCAAGCGTGGTATGAAGTCGACCTTCCGCGCAACTGGTCAGACGGGCATCCTGATCACCGGCGATGGTGTGCCGCTGGACGCCGTGGTCGCGGATTTCATGGCGGGCTCGATCGAATGGCTGACACCTGACAACGACGACGATCACTGGGACCTGATCGAAGGCCAGGGCTCATTGTTTCATGTATCCTATTCCGGTGTGACCATGGCACTGATCCACGGCGGCCAGCCGGACGCCCTGATCCTGAGCCATGAACCGACCCGTGAGCACATGCGCGGTCTGCCGACCTATCAGCAACCGTCTTTGGAAACCCTGCGCGACACCGCGCTGGCCCTGGCCAAAGTGGCGAACCCGGATTGTCAGGTCGTCGGCGTTTCCGTCAACACGCAGCACCTGTCCGAAGATGACGCGACGGCGTATCTGGCCAAGATCGAAGCAGACATGGGACTGCCTGCGACCGATCCGTTCCGCTTTGGTTCAGGCAAGCTGGTGGACGCGCTGGCTGCGATGTGATCTGAGACACGTGCCGGTGGCGGGTTCAACCGCTTCCGGCGTTAGATTTGGAAAAGATGAAGGAGCGGGTGCGTGCGGATAGAGGTCTCTCGCGATGTGTTTCGGCTGGCGCAGGTGTTTACCATCTCGCGCGGGTCACGGACCGAGGCAAAAGTGCTGACGGTTCGGGTGTCGGACGGAACGCATCAGGGCTGGGGTGAATGCGTTCCCTATGCGCGTTATGACGAAACGCTCGAGTCGGTTGAGGCCGAGATTGCCGGCTTGCCTGCGGAGTTCACCCGCCAGTCGCTGATGGACCTACTGCCTGCTGGTGCCGCCCGGAACGCCGTGGATTGCGCCTTGTGGGATCTGGAAAGCAAGCGCGCGGGAAAGCGTGCCTGGGATTTGGCGGGTCTGCCTGTTCCGGGACCAGAGATCACCGCATACACTTTGTCGCTGGACACGCCCGCGGCGATGCAGGCCCAGGCGGCCGAGAACGCGCATCGCCCGCTTCTGAAAATCAAACTGGGCACCCCAGATGACATGCCGCGGCTTGAGGCGGTGCGGGCCGGTGCTCCGAATGCCAAGATCATCGTGGATGCGAACGAAGGCTGGCCGGCCGAGGTTTACGCCGACCTCGCCCCTCATCTGGTACGTTTGGGCGTGGCACTGGTCGAGCAACCCTTGCCCGCCGGGGACGACGACGCATTGATCGGAATGGACCGCCCGGTGCCCGTCTGCGCTGACGAGTCCTGCCATGATCGCGCCAGCCTGTCCGGACTGATGGGCAAATACGATGTCATCAACATCAAACTCGACAAGACCGGTGGCCTGACCGAGGCACTGGAACTTCGCAAAGCCGCAATCGCGGAAGGGTATGACATCATGGTCGGCTGTATGGTTGGCAGCTCGCTTGCCATGGCACCCGCGACACTGTTGGCGCAGGGTGCGATGGTGACGGACCTTGACGGCCCGCTTCTGTTAGCCGAAGACCGCGACACCCCGCTGATTTTTGACGACGCCGGAGTTCACCCGCCAGAAGCGGCGCTCTGGGGCTGAGGAGACAAACATGACCCGAACCGTATACGTAAATGGCGAATACCTGCCCGAGACCGAGGCCAAGGTATCCATCTTTGACCGTGGCTTCCTGTTTGCTGATGCGGTTTACGAAGTGACCAGTGTATTGGATGGCAAGCTGATTGATTTCGAAGGTCACGCAGTGCGCCTGAAGCGGTCTCTGGATGAGCTGGAGATGGCCGAGCCCTGCACCAAGGAAGAGCTGCTGGAGATCCACCGCAAGCTGGTTGATCTGAACGGCATCGAAGAGGGCCTAGTCTACCTGCAGGTCTCGCGCGGCAGTGACGGTGACCGGGATTTTGTCTTCCCTTCGGCAGATACCAAACCCAGCCTCGTTCTGTTCACGCAGAACAAGCCCGGGCTGGCTGACAGTCCGGCAGCACAGAAAGGTGCCAGGATCATCTCGATCGAGGACATCCGCTGGGGCCGCCGCGACATCAAAACCGTGCAACTGCTTTACCCTTCGATGGGCAAGATGATGGCCAAGAAATCGGGCTGTGATGATGCATGGCTGGTCGAAGACGGCTTTGTGACCGAAGGCACTAGCAACAACGCCTATTTCGTCAAGAACGGCAAGATCGTGACCCGCCCGTTGTCCAACGACATCCTGCACGGGATCACCCGCAAGGCCGTGCTGCGCCTGGCGGCCGAAGCGCAGATGGAAGTTGAAGAACGTCTGTTTACCATCGACGAAGCCAGAGAGGCTGACGAGGCGTTCACAACTTCGGCCAGCGCATTCGTGATGCCCGTCGTGGAAATCGACGGAGTCGCGCTGGGTGATGGTACACCCGGGCCGATTGCCAAACGCCTTCGTGAAATTTACCTGGATGAAAGCCGAAAGGCCGCGATCTGAAGAAACACCACGTGGGACGGCGTTGCGGTAAACTGCTGCGGCGCCGTGCCAACATCAGTCGGATCCGGGGGCAGGACAGGGAGTTTCGCTGTAGGTCTCGCCGAGCATGAGCAGATCACATGCGACTTTCGGCCAAAAAACAGGTCACTTGCGAAGTTGAGCCGGGACACCGGTCTTAACTGTTGGGCCATTCCCAGCTTTGTCACAAGTATATGGTTGAAGGCGGGGTTACCCGACTTTGAAAGGGCTCAGGCTTTCCTGAAACTGTTCAATGAATTCAAGCGTCACCAACGACGGTTGCTTCAATATTGGGCGTACCAACGAGAGAGTATGTTTCAGCAATGGCCTGAATGGCCGATAACTCAATCCCCGTGAGGTGTATTGGACGGCATCCAGTTCGCTTACGACCGAGACACCGACACCTTTCAGCGCCAATTCACATGCCGCTGTGAACTGCCTGACCTCAATATGCGAGTTCAATTCGACATTGGCATTTTGAAACACTTTCGAAAGCCGCCCGAAAAAGTCGCTGTCGCGTCGGGTGTGGATGATTTTGCTGTGTGCAAGATCCGCCGGGGTAACTTCGGAAAGGCCTTCCAACTCGTGCCCGGTGGGGAACACGCACACCGTGCGAACGTCGATGTTTCTGCTTTCTACCGCCGGATGACCGTGAAAACTGTCTGTGATTCCGAAATCATACTGCTCGCCAATCATCCATTCGAGAATGCGTTCAGGTCTGTCAGGCTCGATCGTCAGGGTGACACCGGGCCGATCCTTCAAGAAGCTGGCGACGACTTTAGGCAAATGGCTGGTGGCAAATCCAGGTAGGCAGGCGACACGGATGTGCCCTGCTTTGCGTTGTGTGATATCCTGGCTGACATCCGAGATTTGCCTCATGAGTTCGAGAACGCGCTCGACGCTGGGCAAGAGGTAACGAACCTCCTGCGTTGGCACCAATCGGCCCTCCCGGCGATCAAAAAGCTGAAACCCAAGCGATTTTTCTAGATCAGACAGCAGCCTGCTGACAGCTGGCTGGGTCACTCCAAGATCGGTCGCAGCGGCTGTGACAGACCCGTTTTTGGTCACGGCCATTAGGGCCTCCAATTGCCGCACTCTCAGAATTTGACTCATTGTTGATCCCTAGCAACCACGCCAAGTCATAACACTATGTTATTTTTTCACCAAGTAGATAGGCCTTGAATTATATTTCTGTAACGCTAACGTCGTGAAATCGTCATGTGTGCCGTTTACGCGTTGTGGTCGGTATTCAACGAAGCATCAAACCTGATGCATGGGAGGAATCATGAAAAAGAATTTGCTTGGCGCTCTTGCCATCACCACGGCCTTGTCCCCCTTGGCGGCAATGGCGCAAACCGAAGTTCAGTTCTGGCATGCCTTCACCGGTCGCCTTGGTGAGCTTGTCAAAGGACAGGTTGAAGAATTCAACGCCAGTCAGGATGACTTTGTCGTGGTTGAAAGCCACAAGGGCAACTACTCGGAAACCCTGAATGCTGGCATTGCTGCATTCCGTGCCGGTGAACAGCCAAATATCCTGATGGTATTCGAAGTCGGCACGGCGACAATGATGTCAGCCGAAGGTGCGATCAAGCCGGTCTATGAAGTGATGGCGGAAAGCGGCGCGTCATTTGATCCCGATGCATATATAGGCGCAGTCAAAGGGTATTATACGACGACTGACGGAGAGATGCTGTCTCTTCCTTTCAACTCCTCGACGCCAGTGCTGTGGGTTAACCGCGATGCCATGGAAGCCGCTGGCGTTGATCCGGACACGGATCTGTCCACATGGGAAAAAGTTGGCGAGGTCCTTGAACAGCTGAAGGCGGGTGGCGAGGATTGCCCGCTGGTGACAGCATGGCAAAGCTGGATTCACCTTGAGAACCTGTCAGCCTATCACGACGTTCCGTTTGCATCCCAGGACAACGGTTTTGCTGGTCTGGATACCGAGCTTATGCTGAACGGTCCGGTGCAGGTTGCACATCTGACCGCAATGGGTGACTGGGCCCAGGACGGCAAGTTCATCTACACTGGCCGCAGAAACGAAGGCGGTGCGAACTTCCGGTCAGGCGAGTGCGCATTGTTCACTGAAAGTTCGGCCGGGTACGCTGGCATCAAGGCAGAGGCCGAGTTCGACTTCGACGTGCGTCCGCTGCCCTATTGGGAATCCGTCACCGGTGAGCCGCAAAACACCATCATCGGCGGCGCGTCTCTTTGGGTAATGGCGGGTCATGAGCCCGAAGAATACCGAGGCGTCGGCGAGTTCCTGAGCTTCCTGTCCTCGTCGGATGTGCAGGCGGCATGGCATCAGAACACCGGTTATCTTCCGATTACCGTCGAAGCCGGCGAAGCCACCCGTGCGGCAGGTTTTTATGACGAAAACCCGGGCACCGACATCGCGGTGATCCAGATGACCGCGAAAGAGCCGACCGCAAACTCGAAAGGCTTGCGTCTGGGTTCGTTCGACCAGATTCGCGGCATCATCGACGAAGAGCTTGAAGCGATCTGGTCCGGTGAGAAAACAGCTCAGGAAGCGATGGACAGCGCGAAGGAACGCGGCGATGCGTTGCTGCGCCGTTTCGAATCCGCCAATCAATAAGTCGTAACTTCATGCGGGCCTTTTCAGGGCCCGCATTTTCTTTCTTCGGTGGGTTTTCAGGATGGAAAAACGCGTCACCTTTCGCGGCTGGCTGTTGCCATTGGCTCTGATTGCCCCTCAGGTCATCATTTCCGCCGTCTTCTTCTTCTATCCCGCCGGTCAGGCCATATGGCAGTCACTGTTCATACCTGATCCGTTCGGGTTGTCGTCCCAGTTCGTGGGGTTGGGCAACTTTGAATTCCTACTGAGTGACAAGTTTTATCGCGCCTCTTTCGTGACAACGGCAGTGTTTTCCACGCTGGTTACGCTGTGCTCGATGATCCCTGCCTTGTTTCTTGCGGTCATTGCGGATCGATTGATCAAAGGGTCCGGGGTCTATCGGACTTTGCTGATCTGGCCCTACGCTGTCGCTCCTGCCGTTGCGGGTGTTTTGTGGCTGTTCATGTTCAACACGCGCGTCGGCGTCGTGTCATGGTATCTCAGCCAGCTTGGTTATGACTGGAACCACGTTCTGAACGGCACCGAAGCTATGGGGCTGGTGGTCGTTGCCTCCGCCTGGGGGCGCATAAGCTATAACTTCCTTTTCTTTTTCGCTGCCCTGCAATCCGTTCCTAGATCCGTGATCGAGGCGGCGGCGATTGACGGCGCGCATTTCTGGCGCCGGTTCTTTACGATCGTGCTGCCGTTGCTGTCGCCGACGGCGTTCTTCTTGCTGGTGGTGAACGTCGTTTATGCCTTTTTCGAAACCTTTGGCGTGATCCACACAATCACCGGTGGCGGGCCGCAACAATCGACGACAATCCTTGTCTACAAGGTTTTCTCAGATGGGTTTGTGGGACAGGACCTCGGCTCGTCTTCGGCGCAATCGGTCATCCTGTTGATCGTCGTTGGTCTGTTGACGGTCATCCAGTTCAAATACGTGGAAAAGCGGGTGCATTACTGATGGCGTCCCAACAACACGGAATGGTCGAAAAACGCGGCGCGGGCATCTGGTTGTCCCATGCTTTGATGATCCTCGGTGTCCTGATCATATTTTTCCCCATATGGCTTGCCTTTGTGGCCTCGACCGTGACCCAGGCCGAGATCGTCTCACCGCCGATGCCAGTCGTGCCCGGCGATCAGTTCTGGGTGAACTACAAAGCGGCGCTGTTCTCGGGGGTAAACGTGCCCGTGGCAACGATGCTGTTCAACAGTCTGGTGATGGCGATTGGTATTGCAGTGGGAAAAATCGCCATCTCGTTGCTGTCGGCTTTTGCAATCGTTTATTTTCGGTTTCCAGGGCGAACGACGTTCTTTTGGTTGATCTTCCTGACGCTCATGCTGCCGGTCGAAGTCCGCATTGTTCCGACGTTCGAAGTTGTTGCCGGATTCGGTATGCTCAACAGCTATTACGGGCTGATCTTTCCCCTGATCGCCTCAGCCACGGCAACCTTCCTGTTCCGTCAGTTCTTTTTGACGATCCCGGATGAACTGGCCGAAGCCGCCCGGGTGGACGGGGCCCGCCCGATGCGATTCTTTATTGATATTGTGGTGCCGATGAGCCGGACCAACATCGCGGCGCTGTTCGTGATCCTGTTTATCTATGGCTGGAACCAGTACCTTTGGCCGCTGCTGATCACGACTGATCCCGAGATGAATACCATCGTGATGGGTATCAAACAGATGTTTCCGTCCGGCGACGACTTTGCGCATTGGCCGACGATCATGGCGACGTCCATTCTGGCGATGATCCCGCCGGTCATTGTGGTGGTTTCGATGCAAAAGCTCTTTGTCCGAGGCCTTGTCGATAGTGAGAAGTAAGAAATGGCAACAGTTACCTTAGAGAATGTCAAAAAGAGCTTTGGCCCGACGGATGTGATCCACGGTGTTGATGTCGATATCGCCGATGGAGAGTTCATCGTGATCGTCGGCCCGTCAGGCTGTGGTAAATCTACGTTGTTGCGGATGGTGGCGGGGCTGGAAACGGTCACGTCCGGGGAAATCTGGATCGGCGGTGAGCGCGCCAATGACAAAGAGCCGATGGATCGCGACATTGCGATGGTGTTCCAGAACTACGCGCTCTATCCGCACATGTCCGTGCGTCAGAACATGGGATATGGCCTGAAGATCGCTGGATTGCCCAAGGCTCAGATCGATCAAAAGGTGACCCAGGCGGCAAAACTGTTGCAGCTCGAACCTTTGCTGGATCGCAAACCCAGGCAGTTATCAGGCGGTCAGCGTCAGAGGGTGGCGATGGGGCGGGCCATTGTCCGCGAGCCTGCGGTTTTCCTGTTTGACGAACCGCTCTCGAACCTCGACGCCAAGCTTCGTGTTCAGATGCGTCTGGAAATACGCGAGCTTCAGGAAAAGCTGGGTATCACGTCACTTTACGTTACGCACGACCAGGTCGAAGCAATGACAATGGCCGACAGAATGATCGTGATGAATGGCGGTATTGCCGAGCAGATCGGCACGCCGCTGGAAGTCTATGAAACCCCGCATACGCTGTTCGCCGCGCAATTCATCGGCAGCCCGGCGATGAACATTTTTGAAGCGCGGCGCGAAAACGGGACCATCAAGATCGGAGAAATCGAAGTCGGACCCTCTCAGGGTGCAGACAGCGCCGTGAAGCTTGGCATAAGACCAGAGCATCTGGTGTTGAATGACAATGGCCCACTTGAAGCGGCGATTCAGATGGCTGAACCGCTTGGGGCCAACACGTTGCTGCACGGTCACCTTTCTGGCACCGCAAGCGCGATCACGGCGAGCCTTCCCGGCGTCCACCCGATCGAGGGACGCCACCCGGTTATGCAGTTCTCGGTCGCACCAGAGAACATGCATTTGTTTGACCACGTGACGGGCAAAAGGCTGGAAGGCTGATGGTGTTTCAGCATGTTGAAGCCTTTCGTGGTGGTGAAAACCTGATCCGGGTTGTTGGCCATCGGGGGGCACGAGGTGTGTTACCTGAAAACAGCATGGTGGGCTTCGACTTTGCGCTCTCCATTGGTGTCCCGCTTCTTGAGTTTGACGTTGTTCTGACTGCCGATAATGTGCCGGTCATAACGCACAATCATCGCCTGCACGCAGCGAGCTTTCGCGATTCCAATGGCCTGTTTCTGATCGGAGAAGAGCCGAAAGTTTCCGCACTGACTTACGAGCAACTCCGGCAATTTGATATCGGGCGTTTGGACGGGCAATCCGCCTATGGCCAACGCTTCCCGGACCAGGCCCAAATAGATGGCGTCCGTGTTCCAAAGTTGTTGGATCTGCTCGATTTGGTCGATGACCCAAAAAACAGTGATGCCTATCTGATGCTCGAACTGAAGTCGGATCCCGACCTGGCCCATGATGCGCTATACAGGGAGAAATTTGTCGGGAGAGTTCTTCAGGACGTTCGCGGCAAAGGTTTATCTTCGCGCGCGGTCCTGCACAGTTTCGATTGGAATCTCTTGGAGGAATGTCAGCGGCAAGCTCCGGATATGCCGTCATCCTATCTGACGCAACTTCCGGAAAACGCCGACGATGTTGGTGAAGATTCCTCAAAATCCGTTTGCCCGGACTTTCGTGGTCGCCGCGACGAGATTCCAGACTTGGTAAAGCAAGCTGGCGGTTCGCTTTGGTGCCCATATTTTGCGGATGTGACGACTGAAAACGTGACGCGAGCAAAAGAGTTGGGCTTGTGCGTCGCCGTGTGGACGGTCAATGAACACGAAGAGATAGGCAGGATGATAGATCTGCGCGTGGACGCAATCGTATCCGACTACCCCGGGCGGGTTCAAAGACAACTGTCGGACTCTGGCTTCGGTTGGCGCGCAGGGCATCGGTGATCCCGGCGCCCTGAGGGTGACGTGAATGAATTTCTTTCGCCATTTGAAAATTGCCTCAAACAAAGGCTCTTCAGCCCGTTGACGCACAGGACCAGCATGTTTTTATGGCATGACCCAGTGAGAGCCTATTCTAAGGAAACCGTTCTTGGGCGCGGTTGACGGAAGTCCGGAATTCCGGAACGAATGCCCAAACGCTGACCTCACTGCTCTGAGCATTGCGCTTGCGGTTGTCGGGACCGTGTTCTGCGCCTTCGGTCGATGAAGAGTAATTGATACCTGCGAAACAATATTCTCAATGCCGTTAGGTATTTCTGGCACCGAGGCTCGGCAATCGCGCTGGCCACAACCGTCATCGACTGGCCGTAAAGCCTGACGGATGGCGCCAAATGCTGAGTCACATTAACAACAATCTTGTGATTGCTGCAGTTCCGTCTCTTTTCCGCCGGAATTTGTGCTGATAAGGGTAAAGTTAAGTGTTGGGGTGGTAGTAAGTGCGAGTGGGCAGATGAGAGCCGGAACAAACGGTCAAATAGCTATTTCCTGGTGTCAGACGGAAATTGACGGGCTTGAAGATGCGCCCCTTTCCTCTTTGATGATCGGAGCATCATGGTCATGGCGTGGACAAGCAATCGTCCTGAGCGAGGCTGTGGAGCAAAGCATTGGAAAAATGGGGAATGCCGGGGGCGTTGCGACCCATGTGAACAGCCACTTTCCAATTGTCCGTGAGGTTTCAGGCCTTGAGTCAGGCATTCTTACCTTTACCAACGGTGCGCAGAAGTTCTCTGCCAGGCTTGTTGTCGATGGTAAGGATACGTCGCGGACTCTCGTGTTTGACGGCGCTTGCCCGCCACGGGATGAAGAGTTCTGGATTGTCGAAGTGACAGAGCTTGCGGCGATCCCGAACCCGCCATTGAAAAGTGACGCGACAGTAGTCTCTTTCCCGATCTCAAATTAGAGTTTCAAGGCAGCGCTACGCGGTTTCGACGCTGCGTCGGTCCCGATGTCTGTCTGCCCTGATCGATTTTCTGAACTTTGCTGAATGCTGTGTTGACTCCGACGGCATTGCGGCTATAAGCGCGGCTTCATTGGTGTTGGTGGCCCCCGCAAGGGGATGCCTGTCATGGGGGAAACCTCAAGAGGACAACGCCCTTCATAGTGGCCCGTTAGGGCTTCGACAAAACGAAGGAGATCAGCCGTGACCAAACGCACGTCTGCCAAGTACAAAATCGACCGCCGGATGGGCGAAAACATCTGGGGTCGTCCGAAATCCCCGGTCAACCGTCGTGAATACGGCCCCGGCCAGCACGGCCAGCGCCGCAAGGGCAAACTGTCGGACTTTGGTCTGCAGTTGCGCGCCAAGCAGAAGCTGAAAGGTTATTATGGCGACCTGACCGAGAAGCAGTTCCGCCGCATCTACGCCGAAGCCGAGCGTGTGAAGGGCGACACCGGTGAAAACCTGATCGGCCTGCTGGAGCGCCGTCTGGACGCCGTTGTTTACCGCGCCAAGTTCGTTGCAACCGTCTTTGCCGCGCGCCAGTTCGTGAACCACGGCCACGTCAAAGTGAACGGCAAGCGGGTCAACATCCCGTCCTACCGCGTCAAAGAAGGCGACGTGATCGAGGTGCGCGACAAGTCCAAGCAACTGGCTGTTGTCCTCGAAGCTGCCGCGCTGGCCGAGCGCGACGTTCCTGACTACATTGACGCCGACCACTCGAAAATGACCGCGACTTTCGTGCGCGCTCCGTCGCTGGGCGACGTGCCGTACCCGGTCATGATGGAACCGAACCTGGTCGTCGAATTCTACGCCAAGAACTAATCTTCGCAGCACCCGAATTCCGAAAGGCCGCGCTTTTTGCGCGGTCTTTTTTGTTTGATGGGGACTCTGCCGCCATCGCAACGGCCCGCGCCTTCCCTGAGGGTTATTGGCCAGATAAGGTGCGGGTCAGATCGGCAGGGGTCTGCCTTCGGCAATCGCTTCCATTGCGAAATACGATGTCACGCTGTCCAGCTCGACCTTTTCGATCAATCGCTGATAGACCTTGTCATAAGATGTCATATCCTGTGTTACGACTTTCAACTGATAGTCGTAATCTCCTCCGATCCGATGAAAATCCACGACTTCCGGGATCGTCAGAACGTGGCTCCGAAACGCTTGAAGCCACTGAGCGGAATGATGTCGTGTGCGGAGCATGACAAAGACCACAAGGCTCAAACCCAGTTTTTCACGCGCGATGCGGGCCGTGGACCCGATCAGAACGCCGTTTTCGTTCAGGGCCTTCAAGCGCCGCCAGCAAGCGTTTTGAGAAAGTCCCACACGATCCGCCAATTCGCGCTGCGACAGGGTGGCGTCCTTTTGCAGTTCTTTCAGAATGCGCGTGTCAATTTGATCTAATTTTGATGTCATAACTGATCATATGACACAAAATTTTTAAAATCTACGCAAAGATAGGTGAAGTTTTTGCGGCTCGAAAATATCACATTGGTAGGGCAGTAAGGAGCCAATGTAATGACCCTGTCCAAATTTCGTGCGGAACTCTGTTCCACCACTCACAATTCAAATCTGCGCGATGGGCTGATCGGCGAGAACGTTCTGATCCCGGGTCTGCATGGAGACGTGCCGCTTGTCTATGCGGATTACGTCGCTTCGGGCCGCGCATTGCGGCAGGTCGAGGATTTTGTGGCGCAGGATGTATTGCCGTTTTACGCAAACAGTCACACCGAGGCCTCCTACTGCGGATCCTACATGACACGTCTGCGCCGCGAAGCGCGGGCAGAAATAGCCCGCATTGTTGGTGCTCGGGAAGAGGACGCGGTGATCTTTACCGGGTCTGGCGCCACTGCGGGGCTCAATCGGTTGGTCAGCCTGCTAGGGGTGGCAGAGGCTGACCAGCCGATTGTCTTAATCGGTCCGTATGAGCATCATTCGAATATTCTGCCGTGGCGCGAAAGCAAAGCACGTGTCATCGAGATTCCCGAGGCCGAGGGTGGTGGTGTGGACCTACATGCGCTGAAAGCCGCGCTGGAGGCCCATGCGGATGCCGATTTGGTGGTCGGATCATTTTCCGCCGCGTCCAACGTGACTGGTATTATCACCGATCCTGATCCGGTCACGCGAATGCTCAAGGCGCATGGTGCTTTGGCCGTTTGGGACTATGCCGGTGGCGGGCCTTACCTGCCGATGGACATGGGGCCCGAAGGTGCCCGCAAGGATGCGATCGTGGTTTCGCCGCACAAGTTTCCCGGTGGTCCGGGCGCGTCAGGCGTTTTGGTTGTGAACCAATCTTCCGTGAAACGGACCTGTCCTAGCTGGCCGGGCGGTGGAACCGTCAGCTTCGTATCACCGTGGCGGCATGACTACAGTGCCGATCTGGCCACAAGGGAAGAGGCCGGGACACCCAACGTGATCGGAGACATTCGTGCGGCGCTGGCCTTCATCGTCAAGGATGTCGTCGGAACGGACGAAATCGCCCGGCGTGAGGTGCAGTACAATCAAATGGCGCTGGAAGGGTGGAAGAACAACCCGAACCTCACCCTGCTTGGGGTCGAGAGCGCGCATCGTCTGCCGATCTTCTCTTTCCTGGTGCGCGGCAATGCGGGTCAGCCTGTGCATCAGCAATTGTTCACGCGGATGCTCAGCGATATCTACGGCATTCAGGTGCGGGGCGGCTGTGCCTGTGCAGGACCCTATGCTCACCACTTGCTGGGGATTGATCAGGCAACGTCAGAGGCGCTGCACGCTGCCTTGTCCGCAGGGGAAGAAATGAAAAAGCCCGGTTGGGTGCGACTGAATTTCTCGTATCTGATGAGCGAGGAAACGGTTCGGTTCATCATCGACAGCGTCAATGACCTGTCACATCGGACCGAGGAGTTCGCGCCATACTACAACGCCGACCCGACAACCGCGCGCTTCAAAGCCGCATGAGGGAATTGTCGCTTTTCTCAATCCGTTGAGACAGGTATGAGAGGCCCATTCAACGGAGCCTCTCATGACCAAGATCACCCCACAACCCGGCATTATGGACATCGCGCTGTATCAGGGCGGCCAGTCGCATGTGGCCGGTGTGGAGCATGTGATCAAGCTGAGCTCGAACGAGAACCCGTTCGGACCAAGCCCCAAAGCGATTGAGGCAGTGCGCGACACCGCTGCCACCCTGCACCGTTATCCCGGCACCGACCATGCAAGCCTGCGCGAGGCGATCGGCGTACGCCACGGACTGGACCCTGCGCGGATCATCTGCGGTGTCGGCAGCGACGAGGTTTTGCAATTCGTCGCTCAGGCCTATGCGGGGCCGGGGGACGAGGTGATCTATACCGAGCACGGGTTTTCCATGTACCCGATCATCGCCCGTATGGCCGGTGCGACGCCGGTCATGGTGGCCGAGCGTGACCGCAAAGTGGATGTGGCGGCTATTCTTGCCGCTGTGACGGGGCAGACGCGGATCGTGTTTGTCACCAATCCTGGCAATCCAACCTCGACCATGATCTCGAACGACGAACTGGAACGTTTGGCGCTGGGTCTGCCCAACACTTGCCTGATGGTTCTGGATGGCGCTTATGCCGAATTTGTCGACGGGTTCGATGGCGGGGCGTCGCTGGTTGACGCCCATGAGAATGTGATCATGACGCGCACCTTCTCAAAAGTGTACGGGCTGGGCGGTATGCGTGTCGGCTGGGGCTATGCACATCAACCGATCATCGACGTGCTGAACCGGGTGCGCCAGCCGTTCAACCTGTCGCTGACAGCCTTGGCAGCAGCTGAAGCCGCGGTGAACGATGTCGAGTTTCTCTCTTTCTGCCAATCCGAGAATGCGCGCTTGCGTGTATGGCTGGCGGATGAGTTGGCAAAAGTCGGTGTTCCGTCGGATCCGTCCTGTACCAACTTCATTCTTACACGTTTTGCCGATCAGGCCGAAGCCGAGGCCTGCGATGACTACCTGAAAACGCAGGGTTTGATTGTCCGCCGGGTTGCAGGCTACAACCTGCCGAACGCCTTGCGTATCACCGTGGGCGACGAAGAAGCGTGCCGCCGTGTGGTTGCGGCGATCACTGCATTCAAAGAGGGCGCAGCATGAGCCAGATTTACGACCGCGTTGCGCTGATCGGGCTGGGGCTGATTGCTTCGTCCATGTTCTGGGCGATAAAACGTGCTGGTCTGGCCGGGGAAGTGACGGGTTATGCCCGGTCCGAGGAGACCCGAGAAACAGCACGCAGGATCGGACTGTGTGACCATGTTTGCGACTCGGCACGCGATGCGGTCGAAGGTGCCGATCTTGTTGTCCTGTGTGTGCCTGTGGGGGCTATGGGCGCAGTTGCAAAAGAGATTGCACCTGTGCTGAAGCCCGGTGCGACCGTTTCGGATGTGGGCTCGGTCAAGCGGGACGTCATTCGGGCGGTGCAGCCGCATATCCCCGACGGCGTGCACTTCATACCCGCGCACCCCTTGGCTGGGACCGAGCATTCCGGCCCTGAGTCTGGGTTTGCCGAGCTGTTTGACAATCGCTGGTGTCTGTTGGTCCCGGTCGAGGGTTCGGACCCGGATGCCATTGCCCGCCTGCGCGCGCTTTGGGAGGGCATGGGGTCATATGTTGATGAAATGGATGCGGATCACCATGATCTGGTCCTTGCCGTAACCTCTCATGCGCCACACCTGATTGCATACACGATGGTTGGCGTGGCCGACGATCTGCGACGGGTGACCGATAGCGAAGTCATCAAGTATTCGGCCGCCGGCTTCCGGGACTTCACCCGGATTGCCGCGTCCGACCCGACCATGTGGCGGGATGTGTTCCTGTCCAACAAGGATGCCACGCTGGAAATCCTGGGCCGGTTCACAGAAGAGCTTTTTGCACTGCAACGCGCCATCCGTACCGGGGACGGTGATCATTTGTTTGACTACTTCACCCGCACCCGTGCTATTCGTCGCGGCATTATCGACGCGGGGCAGGACACGGATGCACCGGACTTTGGGCGGGGGAAGGCAAGTTCATGAGAGTGCGCTGGGGGCATATTCTGATCGGGGTCGCAGCTTTGGGTGCTGCGACGGTTCAGGCAGCGCCCCTTGACCAGTCTTTGGTGCCTCTCATGCGTCCCTCGCTTGTTCAGCAGGCTGCCAGCACACCTATCGCCTTTGAAGTCGCCAAACGGCGCCCGGTTTCGCGCCCGGTTTCGCCGCAAGTCACGGCTGCAGCGGCGCGCCCGTCGGAACTGCCACTTCTGGGACCGGACACGTCCTTGATGCCTTATTTGCGACCCGAGTCGGTCGAACAGCAGGTATTGTTCAAAAGGAGCAAGCTGCGCAAAGGGTCTGTTTGCGGGGATATTGCCATTCAAGGCAAGCCTGTTGGCCGTGTGGGCAGCAAGAATTCAGCCTGCGGTGTCAAGGATGCGGTGCAGATCACCTCGGTTTCGGGTGTGATGCTCAGCCGTCCCTCGACTATGGATTGTGGCACCGCCAGTGCGTTGAACAAGTGGGTCGACAAGACCGTCAAACCCACCTTCAAACGCCGGGGCCCTGTGGTCGAATTGCAAGTCGCAGCCCATTATGCCTGCCGAACCCGCAACAACCGCAAAGGCGCGAAGATATCCGAACATGGCAAGGGGCGTGCGATCGATATCTCAGGTTTCAAAATGGCCGACGGTGAGGTGGTGACCGTCCTGAACGGGTGGCGCAAGAACCCGTCTCAGAAACAGCTCAAGAAGATCTGGCGCGGGGCGTGCGGCCCGTTCGGCACCGTGCTGGGGCCAAATTCAGATCGTTATCACAAGGACCACTTTCACCTTGATACGGCCCGCTACCGCAGCGGACCCTACTGCCGTTAACGCAGGATCAGGCGCGGGGCGGGGCCCAGAGGCAATGGCCCCAGTGCCACGAAACCATCCCGAAAGTTCAGTTGCAGGTCCAAGGCGTTGGGGTTGCCGCCCAGCCCCGCCAAAAAGTTCAGTGCCCGGGTGACGGGATTCACCGCCTGATCGGGCAGGGCGCCCGCCGCATTTGCCATGGCGATCATGTCGCGCCAGTTTTCGGCTTTGACGGCGATCTCTCCGGTCGGGATGCCTTGTGCGTCCACATCCAGATCGCCGGTCGCAAACAGGCGCAACTCACCCCATTTGATCTCGACCAGACGCAGATCAATGGCGACGGGCTGCGGTCGGCTGTCTTCCAGGGCGGACCGGTCCCAAACCTTGTCGAAAGTGGTGACCATATCCAGTTCCAGCGTTTCAAAGCTTTGTGGTAACGAATTGGCGGAATGCATCAGGGCCCGCAGTTTTTCCCCCGGTGTGAACCCATCCGCGCGGGCTGTGATGGCATAGGCTTCTGAAACTGGCGTTTGTTCCATCATCAGGCTCAGCGTGTCTCCGGAGGCCAGCGTGGTGGTGTTTTCCGTTACCGACCATGCCCCCGCCGTCAAAGCCATTTTTTCCAGCACGAGCGAGACGCCCGGCTGCAATTGCAGCTCGGCAAGCAATTCGTCAGCCACAATTGTTGATGTCTGGTCGAAGTATGACAGGCGTTGCGGCGTGTCTGCGAAGCGCAATACCTGACGACCGGGCCAGATGGCGGGGCTTTTGAATTCGATCCAGTCCGCGCTCCATGCAGTGCCATTTACCGGGTCGGCCAACGCCGGATTGTTCAGACGGGTCATGTGGTGGGTTGGATACCCGGCGGTTGCGACATCCGAGAAATCCGCCTGCCAGCCGCGTGCCTCCTGCTGGTCGAACCAGCCAGTGATCGCAGAGCGCAGGCCATACCCGGCCACGAACCAATATGCGCTCCACGCAATGGTAACAAAAATCAACACTCGTATCAGACGCATCCGAAATGGTCCTTTTTCCTGCCTTGGAATTGATGTTTATAGGTCGAAACAGGCAAGGACCAGTGCAATGACGATGTGGGTTTTCGGATATGGATCGCTGCTGTGGAATCCGGGCTTTCCGGTGGCGCGCAGTGAACGCGCGACGCTGCACGGGTTTGCCCGGTCCTTCTGCATGAGTTCGATCCACCACCGCGGGACAGAGGAAAAACCCGGTCTGGTGCTGGCACTGGACGAACAGGAGAACGCGAGTTGCACGGGTTTGGCCCTTGCGGTCAAGGCGGGTCACGAAGACCGAACGCTGCAAGAGCTGCGCGAGCGCGAGTTGATTTCATCGGCTTATGTCGAACGTATGTTGGATGTGCATCTGGAAAGCGGAGACATCGAAAATGCCGTGACCTATGTGATCGATGCCGACCACGTCCAGTATTGCGGTGGGATGGCGTTGGAGGAACAGGCCCGGATCATCGCACATGCGGTCGGCGGGCGTGGTCCGAATAACGAATACCTCTACAACACTGCCGAACATCTGGCCGAGATCGGCCTGCGTGATCACGATCTTGAGTGGTTGGCGCAACGGGTCCGCAGTATCACCGCATAAACTCTTGGCGTCGCGAGCGGAATGTCGCTAGATTCGACGCAAAGCAGGCAAAAATCGGGAACCACGCGCATGGCGCAGGCACATCAGGGCGCGAGACCTCATTTCTCGCATCCAATTCGACAAATTCTGTTGATGTTGATGGCGATCGGCCTGTCCGGGCTGGGGGTGTTTCTGGCGCTTCCATACGTATTGCCGGTTTTCTATGCCAATCCGTATCTGAATGGCTTCATCCTGATTGTGTTCTTTATCGGCGTCTTCGCCTGTTTTTATCAGGTTACGCAGCTGATCGGGTCCGTGCGTTGGATCGAAGCCTTTGTTGGCGGTGTTGTTCGCGAAGATGCTCGAACACCACAGTTGCTGGCGCCTTTGGCTTCGCTGCTGCGCGAGCGAGGCGCGCGCTCGCAGATCAGCTCCACCTCTACCCGGTCCATTCTGGATTCCGTGGCAGAGCGGGTCGAAGAAGAACGGGAAATCACACGTTATATCACCAACGTGCTGATTTATCTGGGTCTACTGGGTACATTCTTTGGTCTGGCGACAACCGTTCCGGCCATTGTTGACACCATCCGCAGCCTGAACCCGCAGGAAGGCGAGGAGGGTCTGGCTGTTTTCAATCGCCTGATGACGGGGCTCGAGGCACAGCTGCAAGGAATGGGCGTCGCGTTTGGATCGTCTTTGCTGGGTCTGGCGGGGTCTCTTGTCGTTGGTCTGCTCGAGGTCTTTGCCGGGCACGGTCAGAACCGGTTCTATCGCGAACTAGAGGAGTGGCTGTCGTCGATCACCCGCGTTGGATTTGCAGGTGGTGAAGAGGGCGGGGCAGAGATCGCCGTACTGACCCCTGTGCTGGATGCCATGTCAGAGCAGATGGATGCGTTACAGCATCTGTTTGCGGCTCAGGAAAGTGAAAGGGCGGAGGTTTCCGCCAAATTAGGGCAACTGGTCGATGTCATCGGTGAGATGAACAATCGCCAGGCCAATACCGAAAGTGTCACTTCTGCTTTGGAACGTGTGGCGCTTGGGCAGGACGCCCTGCTGGATCACATGCGCGATCATGGCGCAGGCGATGGCATCGATGCCGAAAGCCGGATGCGCCTGCGCTCGATGGATGTGCAACTGCTGCGTATTCTTGAAGAGATTTCGGCGGGTCGGCAGGAAAGCATGAACGAATTCCGCAAGGATATCGAACTGCTGGTCAAAGCCCTGACCCTGCCGCGGGGTGCCGTGCGTACCACGCCGGAAGGAGAATAACCCATGGCGCTGTCCCGCCGCACCGGACAACGATTCCAGGGCTCGGTCTGGCCCGGTTTCGTGGACGCGATGACGGGGCTGTTGATGGTGCTGACCTTCGTTTTGACCATCTTCATGGTGATTCAGTTCGTGTTGCGCGAAACCATCTCGGGGCAGGAAGACGAACTGACAACATTGGCAGACGAAGTTGCAGCGCTTGCGGGCGCGCTGGGTTTGGAAGAACGTGAAAACAGTCGCTTGCAGGCAAGGTTGGGTGCGTTGAACACGACACTGTCGCAGGCCGAAGACGATCTGGCGCAAGCGCAGTCACTGATCGCTTCGCTGAGTACCGAACGCGACCGTCAGGCCGCCGCGCTGGATCAGGCGCAGACCCGTATCACGAGTTTCGAAGCACAGGTTGCCGCTCTGCTTGCCGAACAGGAACAGGCCTTGGGTGACATTGCCGCGCTTGAGACACAGCGCGAGCAATTGCTGACAGAGCAACAGGCGCTGAACCTCGCCCTTGCACAAAGTCGGGACGAAATCGATGCGCAGACCGAAGCTGCCCGTTTGGCCGCCGCCCGCCGCGAGGCGCTGGAAGCACTGGTGGCCGATCTGGAGCAAAGCGGCGAAGAGCGTGCCGCGGAAATCACGGCCCTTGAACAGCAACTGAGCGATAAGGAAGCCGCCCGTCTGGCCGAAGCTGCTGCTGCTGAGGCATTGCGAAACCGCCTTCAGGATGCAGATGCCGAGCTGACGGCCATGACCCTGGCGCTGGAGTCGCAACGCAAAGAGGCCGAAGATACATTGACTCTTCTGGCTGCCGCGCAAGCCGCACGGGCCGAACTTGAGCGACAGTTCGGAGACGTAAACCCTGATGAATTGCGAGCCCAGCTTGAAGCCGCCTTTGAGGCGCAAACGCAAGCGCAGGCGGATGCTGATGAGCAACGCACTCTGGCCGAACAGAGGCAAGCTTTGCTGGCTCTGGCCGAGTCGACCTTGTCGGAGGAGAAAGAAATCTCTGCCGAGGCACAACGTGAGGCGGCCCTGCTGAACCAGCAGATTGCAGCCCTGCGCGGGCAGTTGGGGTCGTTGCAGGCTTTGCTGGACGATTTCGAAGACCGAAACGCTGCTGCCGAGGTGCAGATACAAACGCTGGGACAGGACCTGAACGCTGCATTGGCGCGGGCCGCATCTGAAGAACGCAGGCGGCGCTTGCTGGAAGAAGCGGAACGCCTGCGCATTGAGGCCGAGGCCGAGGCCCTGGCTGGCCAGAACGAAGAACTTGCCGCCCAGGCGGAAGACCTGCAACGCTATCGCTCGGAATTCTTCGGACGTCTGCGGGATGTCCTTGGCGAACAGGAAGGCGTGCGGATCGAAGGTGATCGCTTTGTGTTCTCGTCCGAAGTTTTGTTTCCGACGGGATCAGCGGTGCTGTCCGCAGAAGGGCGGCAGGAGGTTGCCAAGGTCGCCAATATCCTACGCAGTGTCGCCGCCGAAATCCCGCCTGGTCTGAATTGGGTGATCCGGGTCGACGGTCATACCGACAACGTTCCGCTGACTGGTTCGGGCCGATACCGGGACAATTGGGAACTCAGCCAAGGTCGCGCGTTGTCTGTTGTGCGCTATATGGTCGAAGCGTTGGGCATTCCACCCAACCGCCTGGCGGCAAACGGGTTTGGTGAATTCCAGCCGGTCAACCCGGCTGACACACCCGAGGCACGGGCACAGAACCGCCGGATCGAGTTGAAACTCACGGAAAGATAGCAAAATCTTTGCTCTTGCCCGGGTAATCCGCGTGACTGGGGCAAACCGATTATCGTCTGCCGAAGCGAAAGCTTTGATCTGGTGTGCCCACGAAGCATCGGGGCACCACCGGGTAATCCTCGGTCAGAAAATACGCATAGGTTCCTGACGGGTATTCTGCTGAAACGGTAAAGGCGCCGTTACATTGGTCCAAGTTGCCGTGACCCTGAGCATAAGCGTAATCCTCGTTGAAGGTGCCGTCATGTCGCCCGTCCGGTGCATTGCCACCCGGACGGTTACCGGATTTCAGACGATAGGACGACGTCATTTCGGTCACTTTGCCCCCAACAACACCGGTCACAGCATAGATAGGGAAGCCATCTGCGGCGTAGCCGATCAACGGTGAGTGCTCGGACGGTGACCATCCCAGAAGTTCGACCTGCCCTGTCGGCACACCGTGATAGTGATACTTTCCGTTTGGCTGTACGTGGGCATGGTTGGCGTCCAGCCCCAAAGAAATGGCACCTCCCAACGCGTTGTAGGACCACCCGGAGCGGGGGTCGCCATGCCAGAACTCGGCCGCCAGCGGGTCAAACACAACCCCGTTGAGTGACACGCCAAAGTTCCACCCCATTTGCAACGGCGTGATTGCGCCTTTGGCTATGGGTTTCGCGGGCAATTTCAACCTAACCTTCTGCTGTTCGATCTGGTGCGGATTGCCTTGGTTTGGAAACGGACCAACCAGATGATCAGGAATGCCATTGCCCGTCACTTTGATTTTTCCGCTTCGTTCTTTCACCGAGGCGCTGCTTGTTCCGGGGTTTTCGGTTGCGGGCACCAACTTCAGCGGTTCTGCGGTCGTTTCGTCGTGATAGCGAAACCTGTGCTGTGCAGTTGCCACCGCAGCCACGGCGGAAAGGGCAAAGGCGGTGCCCCAAAAGATAGAAATTTTGCTCACGTGCCGCCCCCTGTCTTGTGCTGATCATTAAAGATGACACGCAGCAGAAGCCTGGTTCCGTCGCTTTTTTTGCTGCCAGAACTGAAAAAGCCCGGCGATGGAGATCGCCGGGCTCTGAAAGAATGATCTGTTTTCGGGTCAGTCTGCCGTCAACAGAGGTGGTTTGTCTCCTGAAATGCGCCGTTGGTCCGGCCCAAGAATTTCAAGATCCAGTTCGCCCTTCTTGACCGAGACACGGACCACACCGCCCTTGGCCAGTTTGCCGAAAAGCAACTCCTCGGCCAGAGGCTTCTTGATGTGTTCCTGAATGACACGTCCCAGCGGGCGTGCACCCATCTTGTCGTCATATCCCTTGTCGGCCAGCCATTCGGCGGCTTTGGGCGTCAGATCGATGCTCACGCCGCGATCCAGCAGTTGCGCCTCAAGCTGTAGGACGAATTTCTCGACCACCTGCAAAATGACCTCTTTCGGCAGCGGTGCGAATGAGATCACGGCGTCCAGACGGTTCCGAAACTCCGGTGTGAACATGCGCTCGATCGCGGCCGTGTCTTCGCCTTCGCGCCGATCACGACCGAAGCCGATGGCGGCCTTGGCCTGCTCCTGCGCGCCCGCGTTCGAGGTCATGATCAGCACCACGTTGCGGAAGTTCACAGTGCGACCGTTGTGATCGGTCAGCTCGCCATGGTCCATCACCTGCAACAGGATGTTGAACACGTCCGGGTGGGCCTTTTCGATCTCGTCCAGCAGCAATACGCAGTGCGGATGCTGGTCGACACCGTCGGTCAGCAAACCACCCTGATCGAATCCGACATAGCCCGGAGGGGCACCGATCAGGCGACTGACCGCGTGCTTCTCCATGTATTCCGACATGTCGAACCGAAGAAGCTCCACACCCAGCGTATCCGCCAGCTGTTTCGCCACCTCGGTTTTACCGACCCCGGTAGGACCAGCGAACAGGTAGTTGCCGATCGGTTTCTCAGGTTCGCGCAGACCGGCACGGGCCAGTTTGATCGCGCTGGACAGCGCCTCGATGGCCAGGTTCTGGCCAAACACCACCCGTTTCAACGATGCTTCGAGGTCTTTCAGCACCAACGCATCATCCTTAGTAACGTTTTTGGGTGGAATACGCGCGATCTTGGCGACAACCGCCTCGATCTCTTTGACACCGATGGTCTTGCGCCGCTTGCTTTCCGCGACCAGATGCTGCGCCGCGCCGGCCTCATCGATCACGTCGATGGCCTTGTCGGGCAGTTTGCGGTCGTTGATGTAACGCGCCGACAGCTCGACCGCCGTCTTGATGGCATCGGCGGTGTATTTAATGTCGTGATGTTCTTCGAAATAGGGCTTCAGCCCGCGCAATATCTTTACGCTGTCTTCCACCGAAGGCTCGTTCACGTCGATCTTCTGGAACCGGCGGCTCAGCGCGCGGTCCTTTTCGAAGTGTTGACGGAACTCCTTGTAGGTGGTCGAACCCATGGTGCGCAGCTTGCCGCCCTGAAGCGCAGGCTTCAGCAGGTTCGAGGCATCCATCGCACCGCCCGAGGTTGCTCCGGCACCGATCACGGTATGGATCTCGTCGATGAACAGTACCGCGTCAGGGTGATCCTCCAACTCGGTTACAACTGCTTTCAGGCGTTCTTCGAAATCACCGCGATAGCGGGTTCCGGCCAGCAGCGCACCCATGTCCAGCGAATAGATCGTGGTGTTTGCCAGCACGTCAGGGGCTTCGCCACCGACGATCTTGTGCGCAAGGCCTTCTGCGATGGCGGTCTTGCCTACACCCGGATCACCCACCAGCAATGGGTTGTTCTTGCGGCGGCGGCACAGCACCTGGATGCAGCGTTCCACCTCATCCGAGCGTCCGATCAGCGGATCGACATCGCCAGCTCGAGCCTTTGCGTTCAGATCCACGCAGTATTTTCCAAGCGCGCTTTCTTTCTGTTCGGTCTCACCGGATGTGGTCTGGGCGTCTTCTTCCACCTGATCCGCACCGGATACCGATCGGCTTTCGCCGTAGGCCGGATCTTTGGCAACGCCATGCGCGATGAAATTGACCGCGTCGTAACGGGTCATGTCCTGTTCCTGAAGGAAATAGGCGGCATTGCTTTCGCGTTCGGCGAAAATGGCGACCAGTACGTTGGCGCCGGTCACTTCGGTCCGGCCCGAGCTTTGTACGTGGATCGCAGCGCGCTGAATGACGCGCTGGAACGCTGCGGTGGGTACGGCTTCGGACCCGTCGATATCTGTGACCAGATTCGAAAGGTCTTCGTCGATGAACTCCACCAAAGTGCTGCGCAATTCGTCCAGATCGACACTGCACGCCTTCATGACGCGTACTGCATCGGGTTCTTCCAAGAGCGCCAGCAGCAAATGCTCCAGCGTTGCGAATTCATGGCGCCGTTCATTCGCAGCCGCTAGGGCCGCGTGGATGGCTTGTTCCAATGTGCTCGAGAATGAAGGCACGCGGGTGCTCCTCTGTCTTGGGTCAGGAGGGGGCGGTTTCTTGGCCGGAACCCCATCCCAACCATGTCCTCATACTATTAGAGTTTGGTTGATCGTGGCCCGGCTTCAAGGGTTTTCTTTCACTTGACAGTCACATTTGTTGTGACCGTGGCTCTGAAGAAGGGGAAATAGGCATCAGAACCGGTCTTTTCTACCCCGAATTTCTGCAAAAACGGCCTCAGGGTCGGCTCCAACCATGCCCAATTTCGTCTGAATCGCCGGATCGGCGGCCCTCAGGAACGGATTTGTGGCCTTTTCCAGGGCCAGAATGGTAGGAACAGTGGCTTTTCCGGCAGCACGCGCGCGGTCGATGTCAGCAATGCGATCTTTTAAGGCTTGGTTGTCGGGATCGACGGTAATCGCGAATTTGGCGTTGGATTGTGTATATTCATGCCCTGAACAGACCAAAGTGTCGTCCGGCAGGGCGGCCAGCTTGTTCAGAGAGGCCCACATTTGTGCGGGCGTGCCCTCGAACAGGCGCCCACAACCCAGCGCCATCAGGCTGTCGGCGGTGAACACGGCAGAACTTTGCGGCATGTAGAAAGCGATATGACCGTCCGTGTGCCCGGAAACGTCGAGAACCTGAACGGGTTCGCCGCCAATCTCGAAACTGTCTCCCTCGGTGACCTGCTGATCCAGCGGCGGCAGGCGATTTGCGTCAGCAGCGGCCCCGATGACCTTTGCCAACTGTTTGGCCAATATTTCCGCCAGCCCGTCTACATGATCCCAGTGGTGATGGGTCAACAGCACATGTGACAGTGTCCATCCCCGGTCATCCAGCGTCTTCAGGATCGGTCCGGCCTCGGGCGCGTCGATCAGGGCGGTCTGGCCAGTGACGGCGTCATGCGCCAGAAAGGCGTAATTGTCGCTCAGGCACGGGATTGTAACGATTTCAAGAGGCATGGTCTTTTGCCCTTTCATTGCTAGACTGCGCCCAGCTAAGCCGATTGACCGGGTGTCCGCAATGCATCTTGATGTACAGGATCTGAGGAACTTCTATTACCGCAGCACACTGGGTCGTGCGGCGCAGGCGGCTATTCGCGGGCGTCTGATCGAGCTATGGCCCGAAGCAAAGGGCCAGACAGTGGCAGGATTCGGTTTCGCCGTGCCTTTGCTGCGCCCCTATCTGTCGGATGCGCGCCGGGTCATCGGGCTGATGCCTGGACCACAGGGCGTCATGCCATGGCCGGCGGGGATGCCCAATGTCTCCGTCCTGACCGAAGAAACCCTCTGGCCAATCGAGACCGGCCATGTGGACAAGCTTGTGGTGATGCATGGGCTGGAAACGTCGGAACGGCCAAATCAGTTGCTTGACGAATGCTGGCGCGTGCTGGGCCCTGGTGGCCGGGCCGTCTTCATCGTTCCCAACCGGGCGGGTCTGTGGTCACGGTCGGACAAGACCCCGTTCGGGTTTGGACGCCCATACTCTGCAACTCAGCTGGAAAACCAGCTAAAGGAACATCACTTCCTGCCCGAGGCGCATTGTTCGGCTTTGTACATGCCTCCGTCATTTCGGCGATTCTGGTTGAAATCCGGCAGCCTGATCGAAAAGACCGGCCAGCGGATTCCGACGGTGATGGCAGGGGGGGTGCTGATGGTCGAAGTCAGCAAACATATTCGGCCGCCCAGCGGCAGCGTGACCAAGGATGCGGTCAAAAAACCGATCAAGGCGCTTGACGGTTTGCTAAAGCCCGCGTGACAATCGCGGGCTTTTAGGTGCGAAAAATAGAGGAAAAAAAGTCACAGGAATCGCAAAAACTTGCATATTCGTAACATTTTTCAACTGGACCAATGTGTTCAAACCGTCGCACTTGGCGTAAGTTCATGAAAAATAACAATTTGTGGATAAATCTGTTACCGCTATAGCGTATTGCTTGGTTGGTTCGGCTCTGCTACATCCCCGGTGATTTTGATCCCCGCCCTTCAAGGATGGGGTTTCTTCACGCCCCCGGGGTAGCTGCCGCACGCGAATTCGGGGCCCAAAGTATCGGAAGGGTGGACGTGTCCGAACCAGCTTCGATTTCCACTGGCATCGCCGAGCGCTATGCCACTGCGATCTTCGAGATCGCAAAAGAGAACAACGACCTTGCAGGTCTGGAATCCGGCATCAATGATCTGGCAGCAGCGCTGGGCGAAAGCGCCGAACTGCGCGACCTGATCGCCTCGCCGCTGGTTTCCCGCGCTGAACAGGAAAGCGCGATCACTGCAATCGCAGACAAGATGGGTCTGAACGCCATCCTGCGCAACACGCTGGGTCTGATGGCGCAGAAGCGCCGCCTGTTCGTCGTGCCGCAACTGCTGCAGGTTCTGCGCGACATGCTGGCCGAAGAGCGCGGCGAAGTGACCGCAGATGTTGCGTCGGCCAAGGCGTTGACCAAGACCCAACTGGAAAAACTGTCCAAGACGCTGTCCGAGCGCGTGGGCAAGACCGTGACTATCAATTCGACCGTGGATGAAAGCCTCATCGGCGGTCTTGTCGTTAAAGTGGGCTCGAAGATGATCGACAGTTCGATCCGTTCGAAGCTGAACTCCCTACAGAATGCAATGAAAGAGGTCGGATAAATGGGAATCCAAGCTGCAGAGATTTCTGCAATCCTGAAGGACCAGATCAAGAATTTTGGTCAGGAAGCCGAAGTGGCCGAGATCGGTCGCGTGCTGAGCGTCGGTGACGGGATTGCCCGTGTATACGGTCTGGACAATGTGCAAGCCGGTGAGATGGTTGAATTCCCCGGCGGCATCATGGGCATGGCGCTGAACCTGGAAAGCGACAACGTCGGTGTCGTTATCTTCGGGTCTGACCGCGACATCAAAGAAGGTGACACCGTCAAGCGCACCAACTCGATCGTGGACGTTCCGATCGGTGACGAGCTGCTGGGTCGCGTTGTAGACGGACTGGGCAACCCGCTGGACGGCAAGGGCGCGATCAACACAACCAAGCGCGGCGTTGCTGACGTTAAAGCACCGGGCATCATCCCGCGTAAATCGGTTCACGAGCCGATGGCAACCGGCCTGAAGTCGGTTGACGCGATGATCCCGATTGGCCGTGGCCAGCGTGAGCTGATCATTGGTGACCGCCAGACCGGTAAAACTGCCGTTGCTCTGGACGCGATCCTGAACCAGAAAACCTACAACGAAGCTGCTGGCGACGACGAGTCGAAGAAGCTGTATTGTGTTTATGTCGCGATCGGCCAAAAGCGTTCGACCGTTGCGCAGCTGGTGAAGAAGCTGGAAGAATCCGGCGCGATTGAATACTCGATCGTCGTGGCCGCAACCGCGTCCGACCCGGCACCGATGCAGTTCCTTGCACCCTATGCCGCAACTGCGATGGCTGAATACTTCCGTGACAACGGCCGCCACGCGCTGATCATCTATGATGACCTGTCGAAACAGGCTGTGTCCTATCGTCAGATGTCGCTGCTGCTGCGCCGTCCGCCCGGACGTGAAGCCTATCCTGGTGACGTTTTCTATCTTCACTCCCGCCTGCTGGAGCGTTCGGCGAAGCTGAACGAGGACTTCGGTGCAGGTTCGCTGACTGCTCTGCCGGTCATCGAAACCCAGGGCGGTGACGTTTCTGCGTTTATTCCGACCAACGTGATCTCGATCACCGACGGTCAGATCTTTCTGGAAACCGAATTGTTCTATCAGGGTATCCGTCCTGCCGTGAACACCGGTCTGTCGGTTTCGCGTGTGGGCTCTTCGGCTCAGACCAACTCGATGAAGTCGGTTGCCGGCCCGGTGAAACTGGAACTTGCTCAGTACCGCGAAATGGCTGCCTTTGCGCAGTTCGGTTCCGACCTTGACGCCGCGACCCAGCAGCTGCTGAACCGTGGCGCGCGTCTGACCGAGCTGATGAAACAGCCGCAGTACTCGCCGCTGACCAACGCGGAAATTGTTTGCGTCATCTTCGCTGGTACCAACGGTTATCTCGACAAGATCGAAGTATCGGACGTTGGCCGTTATGAGGCTGGCCTGCTGGCGCATCTGCGCGGCAAACACGCCGACCTGCTTGAATGGATCACCAACGACGATCCCAAGATCAAGGGCGATGCTTCCGATAGGATCAAGGCTGCGATTGACGAATACGCCGCAACCTTCGCTTAAGGGAGAGGCGGGCATATGCCAAATCTTAAGGACCTTAAAAACAGGATCGAGTCGGTCAAATCGACCCGCAAGATCACCAAGGCCATGCAGATGGTCGCGGCTGCAAAACTGCGCCGCGCCCAGGAATCTGCCGAAGCCTCGCGCCCCTATGCCGAGCGGTTCAATGCCGTGATGGCGGGGCTGGCGGCTTCGGTCGGAGGCAGCGACAGCGCCCCCAAGCTGCTCCGTGGTACGGGCAGTGATGATGTCCATCTGCTGGTTGTCATGACAGCTGAACGCGGCCTGTGTGGCGGCTTCAACTCGAACATCGCCAAGCTGGCCCGTGTCAAAGCGGAAGAGCTGCGCCTGAAGGGCAAAACGGTCAAGGTTCTGACCGTCGGCAAGAAAGGCCGCGACGCGCTCAAGCGTGATTTGGGTGATCTGTTCGTTGGACATGTGGACCTGAGCGAGGTCAAGCGTCTGGGGTATACCAACGCACAGGACATCGCGAAGGACATCCTGTCCCGCTTCGACGGGGGTGAGTTCGACGTTGCCACGATCTTCTATTCGAAGTTCGTCAACGTCGTGACCCAGATCCCGACGGCACAGCAAATCATCCCTGCCTCGTTCGAGGACGATGCGTCGGGTGACGACAGCGGTGCCATCTTCGACTACGAGCCCAGCGAAGAGGCCATCCTGGCCGACTTGCTGCCCAAGGGGGTTGCAACAGCGATCTTCTCGGCTCTGCTTGAAAACGGAGCGTCAGAACAGGGTGCACGGATGTCCGCGATGGACAACGCGACACGCAACGCGGGTGAGATGATCGACAAGCTGACGATCCAGTTCAACCGTTCGCGTCAAGCCGTGATCACCAACGAGCTGATTGAAATTATTTCCGGCGCCGAAGCGCTGTAGAGACAAACCGGAGACGAAACATGGCGAATGCAAAAGGCAAAGTCACACAGATCATCGGGGCCGTCGTTGACGTGCATTTCGATGATCAGCTGCCTGAAATTCTGAACGCGCTGGAAACCACCAACAACGGCAAGCGCCTGGTGTTGGAAGTTGCTCAGCATTTGGGTGAAAACACCGTCCGCACCATCGCGATGGACGCGACCGAAGGTCTGGTCCGTGGCGAAGCAGTGACCGACACCGGCGCCCCAATCTCGGTACCGGTTGGTAACGCAACTCTGGGCCGCATCCTGAACGTTGTTGGTGATCCGATCGACGAGAAGGGCCCGGTTGAGGCAGCCGAAGTCCGGGCGATTCACCAGCCTGCGCCGAGCTTCGCAGAACAATCGACAGAGTCGGAAGTTCTGGTGACCGGCATCAAAGTTGTTGACTTGCTGGCCCCTTATGCGAAAGGCGGTAAGATCGGCCTTTTCGGCGGCGCCGGCGTTGGCAAGACCGTTCTGATCATGGAACTGATCAACAACATCGCAAAAGTGCACTCGGGTTTCTCTGTGTTCGCGGGTGTTGGTGAACGGACCCGTGAAGGGAACGACCTGTACCACGAGATGATCGAATCGAACGTTATCAAGCCGGACAACCTGTCGGAATCGCAGGTGGCCCTGGTTTACGGTCAGATGAACGAGCCTCCGGGTGCGCGTGCACGTGTTGCTCTGACCGGCCTGACCCTGGCCGAGCAGTTCCGCGACCAGTCCGGTACAGACGTTCTGTTCTTCGTCGACAATATCTTCCGCTTCACGCAGGCGGGCTCCGAGGTTTCGGCTCTGCTGGGTCGTATTCCTTCCGCTGTGGGCTACCAGCCGACGCTGGCCACTGACATGGGCGCCTTGCAGGAACGCATCACCTCGACCAAATCGGGCTCGATCACTTCGGTTCAGGCGATCTACGTGCCTGCGGACGACCTGACCGACCCTGCGCCGGCAACCTCGTTTGCTCACCTGGACGCGACCACCGTTCTTAACCGTGCGATCTCGGAAAAGGGTATCTACCCGGCCGTGGACCCGCTCGACTCGACCTCGCGTCTGCTCGATCCGGCCATCGTTGGTGAAGAGCACTACAAGGTTGCAACCGACGTTCAGCAGATCCTCCAGCGCTACAAGTCGCTGCAGGACATCATCGCCATCCTCGGCATGGACGAATTGTCGGAAGAAGACAAACTGACCGTGGCCCGTGCCCGTAAGATCGAACGTTTCCTGTCGCAGCCGTTCGACGTGGCCGAGGTCTTCACCGGCAGCCCTGGCGTTCAGGTTCCTCTGGATGTCACCATCTCGTCGTTCAAGGCCGTTGTGGCCGGCGAATACGATCACCTGCCCGAAGCGGCCTTCCTGATGGTTGGCGGTATCGACGACGTGATCGCCAAAGCGGAAAAGATGGCCGCAGAAGCCGCCTAAGGAGTATCCCTGATGGCAAACACGATGCAATTCGACCTCGTCAGCCCCGAGCGGAGCCTTGCTTCGCTCGCGGCCACCGCGGTCCAGATTCCCGGCGCGGACGGGGACATGACGGCAATGCCGGATCATGCCCCCACCATCACCACGCTGCGTCCCGGCCTGCTGAAGGTTGAGGCACCCGAAGGGTCCAGCGAATACCTGGTCACCGGTGGGTTTGCCCAGATCAACGGCGACAGTCTGTCGGTTCTGGCCGAAAAGGCCATCCCGGTGGATGAAGTGACCCGGGCGCATCTGGACGGTATGATCGAAGACGCCCGCGCCTCGCATGAGGCAGCAAAGGGTGGCGATGATCAGACCATCGTCGACGACGCAGCCAAGCTGCTGGCCGACATGGAAGCGCTTGGAACACATATGAGCCTGTAACGGGCCCACCTGTGAAAAATTTGAGCGGCCTCGCAATTGCGGGGCCGTTTTTTTGTCGTGCTTTTGCCGAAATGCCGGAGTAAGTTGCGGGAATTCAAGAATAATGATGATAAAAATGAAAAAATTCCTAACCCATCCCATTGGAATTGAGCAGGGTGAAGATGTCCTGTTTTCGGAATTTGCCGAAGGCGGCGAAATGTGGACCGGGCAGGGACCTCGTGAACGCCGCACACCCATTCGGTTCAAAGAAGCATTTCGAACCCCGCCCATGGTGCAGATCGGGATCTCGCTGTGGGATGTCGACACGTCTTCGGCGCTACGTGCCGAAGTTCAGGCCGAACATATCACAACCGAGGGCTTTGATGCAGTATTTCGGACCTGGTCCGACACGCGGATAGCTCGCATCCGCGCAAGCTGGACAGCGATAGGAGAGGTGGCGCACCCGGACGACTGGAATATTTCCTGATCCGGGTTCGCCGTGTTTCCAGGCGTTTGAGCGACAGCTTGGACTCAGTCTTCCTGCGCTTCGATCATGTCCACGCGCGTGGCGTGGCGGCCACCTTCGAATTCGGCACCCAGAAACGCGTCAACGATGTCCAGCGCCTGACCTTCACCGACAACCCGCGCGCCAATCGACAGCATGTTGGCATTGTTGTGCTGGCGGATCATGCGGGCCGAGAATGCGTCTGAACAAACGCCACAGCGAATGCCGGGCACTTTGTTTGCAGCCATCATAATACCCTGCCCAGTGCCGCAGAGGACAATACCCAAACTGCAATCGCCCGAGGCAACGGCCTGCGCCGCGGCCTTGCCGTGCTTGGGGTAATGGGTGCTTTCCGGGGTTGTCGGGCCGATATCAACCACGTCCCAACCTTGCTGCGCGATGTGGTTGGCCACGGACTGGCGCAGCTCGATTGCCGCGTGATCGCTGGAAAGAACAATGCGTTTGTTGGCAGTCATGGAGATTATTCCACTTGTGTCACCGATTGCACCCCAAGGTCAGATATGTGCGCAATCGGCATTTCAGAAATCAAGGGGTGACACCTTCGGCCGCCCCTATTGCTCAATCCATCTGATACATGGATTCGTAGATCGGTGTCAGCGTCTTGTCTTCGAACAGCGAAGACACACTGGTTCCGTTCCAGATGTTCAGGATCGCCTGGGTGAAGATTGGCGCAGTCGGAACGATGCGGATATTCTTTGCCTTCAATATTTCTTTGGTCGGCTGGATCGTATCGGTCAGCACCAGTGACTTCATGACCGAGTTCGTCACCCTTTCGACCGCAGGGCCGCTCATGACGCCGTGCGTGATGTAGGAGTGAACTTCCTTGGCGCCATTGTCCAACAGGACCTGCGCGGCCTTGCAAAGCGTTCCGGCGGTGTCACACATATCGTCGACGATCAGGCAGATCTTGTCCTTCACATCCCCGATAACGGTCATTTCAGCGACTTCGCCTGCTTTCTCGCGCCGCTTGTCAACGATCGACAAGGGGGCATTGATGCGCTTGGCCAGTTCACGTGCGCGGGCCACGCCGCCCACGTCGGGTGAAACCACCATGATCTCATCCAGATTGTCCTTGAACTGGTTTTTGACATCCAGGGCAAAGATCGGCGAGGCGTACAGGTTGTCGACGGGCATATCGAAAAAGCCCTGAATCTGCGCGGCATGAAGATCCATCGTCAGAATCCGCTCGATCCCTGCGCCGGTCAGCATATTGGCCACCAGCTTGGCGCTGATGGGTGTGCGGGCCTTGGTGCGGCGATCCTGGCGGGCATAGCCGAAATACGGGATCACGGCGGTGATCCGCTGTGCCGACGAACGGCGCAGCGCGTCGGCGATGATCAGCAGCTCCATCAGGTTGTCATTGGCCGGGTTCGAGGTCGGCTGGATAATGAACATATCCTCGCCGCGTACGTTCTCGAACACTTCGACGAAGATCTCTCCGTCATTGAAACGTTCGACGCGCGCATCGACCAAACCCTGGTCAACACCTCGATAAAGGCTCATGCGGCGTGCGATGGTTTTGGCAAGAGGAAGGTTGGCGTTCCCAGCGATAAGCTTGGGTTCGTGAAGTGTCGGCATCGGCTGAGGTCCCCGGGCAGCAATGGCAATGTGACAGATTCGTGATGTTGACACCGCTTAGCATGGCCTTACGGTCCCGCAAAGGTAACGCAGCGGAGAAAGTGAACATGACCCAGATTGACTACTTTTTTGCGACAATTTCGCCCTATAGCTACCTGGCTGGAAACCGGCTGGAAGAGATTGCGGCGAAACATGACGCATCGATCAGCTACAAACCGCTGGACATCATAGCCCTGTTCGCACGCACCGGGGGAACGCCGCCAAAAGACCGTCATATCTCGCGCATCGAATACCGCGCACAGGAATTGCTGCGCCAATCGAAGAATCTGGGGATGGAGTTCAACCTGCAACCGGCGCACTGGCCGACCAACATGGCGCCGTCTTCTTATGCGATCATCGCGGCGATCAGCAATGGTTCGGGCGACGTTGGCAAGTTGTGCCAGTTGATCCTGCGCGCCTGCTGGGCCGAAGAAAAGGACGTCGCTCAGGATGATGTGATCCGGGACTGCCTGGCAACTGCCGGGTTTGATCCTGAACTGGCCAACAGTGGACTGCTGGTCGGGGCCGAAACCTATGCCGCCAATTTGGAAGAAGCCGTGGATCGCGGCGTGTTCGGCGCGCCGTTCTACATCATGCCGGACGGTCAACGCTTCTGGGGGCAGGATCGCCTGGACGATCTGGATCGGCATCTGTCGGAGATGAAAGGGTGACAGCCCCGACGGCGATGCAATCCGTCTTCGTCAGACAATTGGGCGAAGGAGGGCGCAACTTGCTTGCCTTTCATTGCACCATTGCGCATTCCGGCGCGTGGTCTGGCCTGTCCAAGGCATTGGATGGCAGCGCGTCCCTTGTTGCACCGGATATGCTGTCTCATGGGCGCAGTCCGGATTGGGACGGTCAGAGCGACTTCTTTGATGCGGTGACAGGGCTGGCAGCGGTCGAGTTGACCAAGCCCATGGATATAGTTGGTCATTCCTTTGGGGCGATCGTTGCGCTCAGACTGGCCATGGAGCATCCGGACCTTGTTCGAAGCTTGACCCTGATCGAGCCCGTGTTCTTTGCTGTGGCAAAACAGGACGCGCCTGATTTGTACGATCAGCACCTGCGAGAGTCACAACCGATTGAAGCAGCGTTCCAAGCAGGCGACGAATCGCTGGCCGCGCGGTTGTTCAACCGGATGTGGAGCACCGGTATCGGCCCAAAATGGCCTGACCTGCCAGAACGGACGCGCGCCGGCATGGTGCGCGGGATTCATGTTGTTCCTGCGTCTTATCCCGTTCTGTACGATGACCAGGCCGGGTTGCTTGACCCCGATAAATGCAAGCGAATATCGATGCCAACCCTGTTGCTGAGCGGATCAAAGACCCACCCGACGATCCCCGCAATCTGTGATGGATTGCAGCGCCGTCTGCCGAACGCACGCCATGAGGTCATTCAAGGTGCGGGGCACATGCTGCCCATTTCGCACCCCCTTGAAACCAGCGCACTGCTTCAGGAGCTCTGGAAAGCTGGCCACTGGACGGGTGTTACAACAGGCTGAGAAATTGATCGATCTCGGCTTTCCCGATCGACCAGTCGCAGACCAGTCTGCATGCAAGGCTTTCGTCGTCATCGCCACCTTCCAGCTCGTCCCCCCAGAGGTGATAGATTGCCCCGGCTTCATGCAGCTGTTTGTGCTTCGCGCGTGAAAAAGCGGCAAAGATCATATTGGCCTGCGGCTCGTGCAAGAACTCGGCACCTTTTGCAAGCAGGCCGTCGGCCAGCCGGGCACAATTTGCATTCGCCTGACGCGCCAACTTCAGCCACAGATCATCCTTAAGATAGGCCGCCATCTGAGCGGACAGGTAGCGATGCTTGGAAAACAGATGCGCCCCGCGTTTGCGCCGCAGCTCGAATTCCCAGGCTTTGCTCTCATCAAAGAACACCACCGCTTCAACGCCCATCAGCCCGTTTTTCGTGCCGCCAAAGCTGACCGCGTCCACCCCGGCTTTCCATGTCATGTCAGCCGGAGAGCAGTTCAGAGCAACCAGAGCATTGGTGAACCGGGCACCATCCAGATGGACGGGCAAGCCATATTCCTTTGCGACCCCACACAGCGCCTGCAATTCCTCCAGAGAATAGACCGATCCGCGCTCGGTGACCTGAGTGATCGACACTGGCCCGCGCTGCGGCCCGTGTACCCCGCGGGTTTCTTCGCCTAGGATGGACCCGCGCAACGCGTCCGGTGACATCTTGTCGCCGCCAGGAACAAGGGTCAGCTTGGCCCCGGTGTAAAACTCGGGCGCGTTGCACTCGTCTTCGTGGATATGGGCAACCGGAGAACAGAAGATCGTTTCCCAAGGGTTAGACAATGTGGCAAGGGCCAGCGAATTTGCCGCTGTCCCGGTTGCCACGAGATAGACAGCAGCCCCCGGCGCTTCAAAGATGCTGCGAATGCGGTCCCGCACCTCGTTCATCATCGTGTCGGCGCCATAGGCCATCTGGTAGCCCTGATTGGCCTCGGCCAGTTTCGCCATGACCTGTGGGTGAACCGGCCCGGAATTGTCGGATGCGAAATACATCAGCTTGGCTCCTCGATAATATAGTCTTCCCACTCTTCCAAAGGGGTTTCGAACTCGGACACCGTGCGCCCTTGAACTGAAACGCCTGCGGCGTGCACGCTGTCCGGCGTACCAGATATCAAAGGGTGCCAGTCGTAAAGCGTTTTGCCTTCCCACAGCAGCCGATACGCGCAGGTTTGCGGCAACCAGTAGGCGTGTTCGTCAATATTGTCGGGTGTCATGACGATGCATTCAGGAACGAATTGATGCCGGATGTCGTATTGCGTGCAGCGGCAGCTTTCATCATCCAGAAGGCGGCAGGCGACACAGGTCAGGGCAACTTCGCCCGAATCTTCATCTTCCAGCTTGTTGAGGCAACACTTGCCGCAGCCGTCACACAGGGCCTCCCACTCGCGTTGGTTCATCTTGCGGATGGGTTTACGCTCCCAGAACCGGGCGGGCAGGCCGGTGCGTTCAATCGGATCAGCGCTCATAGGGCGGCCAGAATGCCCCGGGCCTGTTCGCAATCGGCATTCATCTGCGCGATCAGACCATCCAGCCCGTCAAATGTCATTTCAGGGCGCAGGAATTCAATCAGCCCCACCGACAAGGTCGTCCCGTACAGATCGCCGGAAAAGTCGAACAGGAAGGTTTCAATGTTTGGCACTTCACCATGGAACATCGGGCGCACCCCAACCGAGGCCGCGCCGTGATAACTGCCCTGATGCGGGCCATCCAGCACGTCGACCAATACGGCGTAGACGCCGAATTTCGGCGGATGGAGCCCTTCGATGGACATGTTCGCGGTAGGAAAACCCAGTTCCCGCCCGCGCTGCTCACCGCCGATCACTTCGCCTTCGATTCTGTGCCAATGGCCCAGCATCGCAGCTGCATTCCTTGGGCGACCCTCACTCAGTGCGGTTCGGATGGCGGTCGACGAGACCACGTTCTCGGACCGCTGCATCAAAGGTGCAATCGTCACGCCAAATCCCATCTCTTGCCCAAACCGCACCAGATCGTCAGCGGTGCCGCTGCGGCCCTTGCCAAAACAGAAATCGGCACCAACCACGACATGGGACAGACCCAACCCGTCACAAATCACGTTGCGGGCGAATTCATTGGGGGAAAGCCCGGCCAGCGCCGCGTTGAACGGCAGCTCATACAGTTTCTTCACACCCAGCTTCTCAAGCCGGTGCGCCCGCGCATTGCCGCGCATCAGGCGGAACGGAGGAGAATCCGGCGCGAAATACTCACGTGGATGCGGCTCGAAGGTCATGACACCCAGTGGCGCATCCGGGGCCGCGTCGCGGGCCAGTTCGATGACTGACTGGTGCCCCACGTGGACGCCATCAAAATTCCCGATCGCAACGCTGGCGCCGCGATCTTCTGGCTCGACAAACTGGAAATCCCGGATGATCTGCATAGACGATTGCGTAGCGTTGCGTTGCCATTTGTTCAAGCGGCAGTTTGAATTCAAAGCATGCGTCCTTGCGAAACAAACCAAAACCTTTCGTCAGATCTGGTGACACGCAGGGTATCCCCGGAAGGCTGTGCGACATTCGGTCAACTTCTTGATCGAAAAGAGATTCTGAGTGTAAACTGAACTTCCGGCCCCCGAAACACGCTGCGTGCCGGACGATGGCCCGGCCAGGTTCAAATGAACCCAGCACAGGAGGCAGACCCATGTATCGATTGAGATTGTTCGCGATTCGCAATGCCCGTACATTCGAATGGATTTACAAATGTGTCGAACGGGGCATGGTCGCGATGGACCCGGTCTTTGCAAAGATCGGCTACAATCGCGTTGAACGCCCCATTGCGCTGGCCGAAAAAGGTGTCAAAAGCCTTTTGTTTGATTGCAAGATGTGCGGGCAATGCGTTTTATCTTCGACGGGTATGTCCTGCCCGATGAACTGCCCCAAGCAACTGCGCAACGGCCCGTGTGGCGGTGTGCGTCCCGGTGAGTTCTGTGAGGTCAAACCCGACATGAAATGTGTCTGGGCCTTGGCTTGGGATGGGGCCAGCCGTATGCGACACGGGGGCGACAAGATAAAAGAGGTCCTTCCGCCCGTGGAACACACGTTGAAGGGGTCGTCATCCTGGTTGCGGGTCAGCCGCGAGATTGCAGCACAGGAACGCGAGGCCCGGGACGCTGCACGCGAAACGCTTGCGCAGGCATTCCCGGAGGCGCGCGAGAATGAACCCTCCGCGGCACCTCTGGCCGCTGAACCCCCCAATGCGGTGAACCGGGAGCTGAAGAAATGAATGGTGCCCATCGCAACGAGGTCGAGCCGATCGGCTATGTGCCTGTTCCCGAAGGCTATGTATCGCACAGCCGACTGGAAAGAGTTTTGCGCTCGGGTCGTTTTGCCGTGACCGCGGAACTGAACCCACCAGACAGTGCTGACCCCGAGGATGTTTTTCAGGCGGCACAGCCGCTGGGTGAAGTGGCGGACGCGATCAATGCAACCGATGCGTCTGGTGCCAACTGCCACATGTCTTCGATAGGGATCTGTGCCTTGTTGACCCGCGCGGGGTATTCTCCGGTCTATCAGATTTCCTGCCGAGACCGGAACCGGATCGCCATTCAGGGTGATGTTCTGGGGGCCGCGGCGCTGGGCGTCAGCAACGTGCTGTGCCTGACGGGCGACGGTGTCGGGGTTGGGGATCAACCGGGGGCAAAACCGGTGTTCGACTTCGATTCCCTGACCTTGCTGCGTACGATCCGAACGATGCGCGATCAGGGAAAGTTCCTGTCTGGGCGCAAGATCACGCGTCCCCCTCAACTGTTTTTGGGAGCGGCGGAAAACCCCTGTATACCGCCCTATGACTGGCGCCCGGAACGTCTTGCAAAGAAGGTTGAGGCCGGGGCCGAGTTTATTCAGACCAACTATATCTACGACATTCCGCTTTTTGAAAGGTTCATGGGTCGGGTGCGGGATGCCGGTCTGGACGAAAAAGTATTCATCATCGCTGGCGTGGGTCCCATTGCTTCGGCGCGCGCGGCTCGATGGATGCGCAGCAATGTGCCCGGAATTCACGTTCCGGATCATGTCATCGAGCGGATGGAGAAAGCCGAAAAGCCCGCTGAAGAGGGAAAGAAGATCTGTATCGAACTGATCCAGCAGATCCGGGACATCGCCGGTGTTTCCGGGGTTCACGTGATGGCCTACAGGCGTGAACACGTGGTGTCGGAAATCATTCTGGAATCAGGTGCGCTGAAGGGACGAAAACGAACCCGTTCCTCTTGACGACCTTACGTTCAGTTGAGTGCCCAAACAAAAAAGGCGCCGGTCGGGCGCCTTTTGCAAGACCGTGTTCGCCAATCAGTCGAACTTGCGTGACGGGGCAAGCACCATGGCTTCGCCGATCAGGACCTTCTTTCCCTCGACCGAACAATGGCAGTCCAGCTTGACGCGGCGCTTGGCAAAGTCGATGTCGATCACCTTCACCTCGGCATAGACCATGTCACCCGGGCGCACAGGGGCAAGGAATTTCAGCGATTGACCCATGTAGACGGTGCCGTGTCCCGGCAGTTGTTCACCGATTACGGCCGAGATCAGACCCGCCGTCAGCATTCCGTGGGCAATACGGCCTTCGAAGATCGTATCGCGGGCATAGTCGTCGTCCAGATGCACCGGATTCCGGTCGGTTGAGACCTGTGCGAACATTTCGATATCTTCATCCGTCACCACTTTGCGCAGGTGGCGGGACATACCCATTTCGATGTCTTCGATACAGATCGTTCCGCGCGGAAGATTGTCCAACATGTTGCCCTCACTCGAAATCGGCCGTGAAAGAAAAAACCATCATTTGGCCAAGGTTGGCAACTTTATTACTTCGCAGTTGCAGAAAATCAAGTCTTTTCTTGCTACCTCAAGCGCCCGATCGTGTAGGTTGGATTGATCTTTTCCCTTTTAATATAGGTGGTTAGGGATTCGTGATGCGGATGATGCGACGTTTTTGTCTCGGCCGCAGCCAGCCCGCCCGAGATGAACAGAGAATCAATGCCCTCTCCCATGCCGCCCAGAATGTCCGTATGGGGGCCGTCGCCGATCACCAGAATGTCGTTGTCGGGGATATCGTGTCCCAGTTCCTGCAACCTGCGACGGGCCAGGTCATAGATAGGTGGGTGCGGTTTGCCGAAATACAGGCTTTCACCGCCCATTTCGGTGTACAGTTTGGCCAAAGCGCCGGCACACCATTCGCGCACCTCTCCGCGGTCGACAACAATGTCAGGGTTCGCACAGAGAAGCTTCATGCCCATCTGCTTGGCGTACAGGAAATCCGGCCGGTTCACATCCGGGTCGGCCATCGGGTCGAACGGGCCGCAGCATACAATACCTTCGGCTTCCTTCAGCGGCACGCGCTCGATATGGATGGGATGATCCAGCAATTTCAGCGGTTCGAAAAAGCCCGCATCTCGCTGCCACTCGCCCATGAAGTAAACCTTGTGTCCCACAGCGCCCCGGAACATCGCAGATCGCGCGGAATCCCCACTTGTGGCGATGGTGTCATACGCATCGGCGGGAACATTGAATTGCACGAGTTGTTCTGCCACGCCGGCGCGAGGTTTGGGAGAGTTCGTGACCAGGACAACAAGTCCACCTTTTGCGCGATAGGCCTTCAGCGCTTCGACGGCTTCGGGATAGGCCGTGATGCCATTGTGAACACAGCCCCAAAGGTCGACGAACAATGCCTTGTAACGGTCGGAGATCTCGGAAAGCGAGGAAACGATCTGGGTCATGGGGGCCTCTGGTTCTGATATCGCGCTGGCGACAGCTATGGCAAAGCTTGGGCCCGAACACCATCCCGCATTCCCGTTTGCGCGAAGGAACAGGTGAATCTGCTACTCGTCTTCGGTAATTTCTGTGACATCCGGGGCCTGCTGAACGTTTTCCGTTCCCAGGATGATCTGGGCCCCGATACGCGGCTGATACCGGATAATGGCCAGGTATCCGGGTCCCAGTTCCTCCTCCAACACCCCGACAAGAGGGGTTTCACGCAGCTTGGGTGGCAGCAAACCGGCAATGGAAGAAACTTTGAACTGCGCTTCGGCCGGCAGGTCGACGATCAGCCAAACCTCGGCCCGTTTGCGCTGAGCGTTGACGTCGATGCGGATGATTTCCACGGAAACCGGATCGGCCCATTCGCGAATGGCATCAGCCAGTTGTGCCTCGGTCCGCGTCTCCAGATAACGGTTATAGGTGGATTTCCCAAGTTGCAGGACGACGACGACCAGAAACGCGATCGCGACGAAGACGCTGGCTGTAAAGTTCAGCTTGCGCTTCCCCTTGCTGAAAACCACGGACCGCGCGGCATAGACAAGATATACCGCGCAGGCTGACAAAATGATCGCGCCAAGGTTCGTTGCGAAAAGCAGCCCAGCCTCATAGGCCTCGGCGGGTTCGTCAAAATACAGCAGGATGCCCGAAGCCGAGAGGGGCGGAACCAGTGAAACGCCGATGGCCGCGCCGGGCAAAAGGCTCAGTTCGGATTTGTTGATCTGAACATAGGCCCCGGCAACACCGGCAGCGAGAGCGACGATCAGATCTTCGGTGCCCGGATCGGTGCGCGCCAGGACCTGATCGGGGATCAAAATGCCACGAGGCACGTCAGCGATATAGACCAGAAGCCATGCCATCATAACGCAGGCAATGGCGGCCAGACAAACCGTGAGCGCCAGCGTCACTGCGCGTTTCAGCCACCCCATGACCATCGCCGCGGCCACCCCAAGGATCGGGGTCATAAGCGGCGCCACAAGCATGGCCGCGATCACAACAGCCCCGGAATTGCGCAGCAAACCCATGGTGGCGATTACGACCGACAGCGTCAGCAGCATTGCAAAGCGTCGCCAATACGCAGCCTTGTCGGCACCTTCAAAAAGAAGGATGCCGCGGGTGGTGCTTAGTTTTCGTACGACCATTGTACTTACCTGACCCTGGGATAGGCTTCGTGCCCACGGCCAGACTAACAACCGATACTGTTTCCGCAAATGGCCGGTAAGAAAGAAAAAAGGCGCCCAAATTGGACGCCTTTCGATCTGGTTGGCAGACGATCAGACCTTCAGATTTGGAATGATCTGCTTTTTGCGGCTCATGATACCCGGCAAAACGACAGCGTCGCCGTCAACGGTAACACCAAAGCTCTTCTCGGCGACGGTTTTAACCAGATCGTTCGGCACCAGCATCGTGGCCTCTTCGTTCAGGATATCCACCACGAACAGCAGCACCTGATCGACGCCGTCTTCCCTGGCAACATCCACCATCGAGTCTGCCAGGCTTGCCTTGCGGTCCAGAACAACGCCGGGGGCGGTGGTTTCCAGAACCGAGACGCGGAACTTGGTGCCGTCGACCTCGTATTCCTTGCTGTCCATGCGGATCAACTCGGAGTCCGAGAAGGAAGAGACATCCGATTTCGCCGCAAACATGTCAGCTGCATATACTGAAATGTCCAGCTCAAGCTCAGCCGCCAGGCGCTCTGCAACCTCGCGGTCATGCGCCGTGGTGGTGGGTGAGCGGAACTCCAGTGTGTCAGACAGAATGCAGGTCAGCGCAGCGCCTTTGATGGCATCGGGCATTTTGGCGGCATCTTCGCCCATCAGATCAAACAGGATGGTTGCGGTGCAGGCCAAGGGGCGCACGGTGATATCGATCGGGCCTTTGGTTTCCAGACCGCCAACCAGCTTGTGATGGTCGATAATGGCGCGGATATCCGCGTCGTTGACGTTTGCCGGCAGTTCGGCCGGGTTATTGGTGTCGACGATAACCACCGGGGTACCTGCGGCAAGGTCTTCAATGATCCGCGGCTTGGGCAGGTCCCAGTTCTCCAGCATGAATGCTGCTTCGGTGTTGGGCTCACCCAGCAGTACGGGCTCGGTCTGCTCGCCTTTGACTTCGTTCAGGTACCAGGACCACACGATCGGTGAGCCTGTAGAATCGGTGTCAGGGGATTTGTGGCCAAATACTAGAGTGGTCATGTCAGTGTCCTGCGGAATGGAAATTTGCGCGCCTTATAGGGCGGGTAAATGCAGTTGTCACGCTGCAGCCCACCGTCTGCGACGCTTGGTCTGCAAACCGCGGGGTCAGTTTAGAATGCAGCGCGTGTCAGAACGTATCCGGCTTTTTCCAGCTGGTTCAACAGGCCGTAATCATCACTCAGGTGCCCCGCGCCGACCGCAATCACAACTGTCTGATCCCTGATGTCCAGAATCTGCGCCATCCAGTTGGCGTTTCGTTGCACCAGCATCTGCTGCTCGAAATTGCGCCATTCCGCGTCAAAGGCCTCGGGGCTCAGGCCCGACTGTTCAAGCCCCTGAAGGTGGGCAAACTGTATGATCTCGGCGTGCTTTTCTTCCATATATGCATTGGCCATGGTGACCAATTGGTCGGCATTGCCCTGCATGGCTCCGGACAGGCGCACAAGCGACTCGACCTGTTTTTCCAGCGGGTGACTGTCGAACATGGCCATCAGGTCTTCGATCCGTTCCAGCGAGTGCTGTGGGATACCTTTTTCGACGGCCAGATCGTTCAGGCGGGCGTCCATTCCATAAGTTGCATTCGGGTCTTGGATCATGCAGGGCGGGATGCTCAGCATCATGGTCAGGAACCACGGGCGCATCTTCGCAGCCATCCAGCCGGGGATGCCGCGCAGGGCCAGAGCTGTGGAAAGCGCATCCCAATCGTCTTCCGTCATCAGGTCGATCAACGTAGGGCCCGAGGTAATCATCAACGCAGTCAGGTCGTTGGCCATGTTCTTTTCGAAGGCGTTCATGTCTTCCTGAGTGACTTCGAAATAAAAGGCGTCAGCCTTGTTCAGTTCGGGCGACAGGCGATCAATGACCTCCTCCATGCGCGGATCGAAGGTGTGTAGCGTTCCTATGATGTGCAAAACCGTATCGCCCTTGCGTGCAATCCAGTGATTGCCTTCGGGATAAGCGATCTCGGCCACTGCACTTTGCAATCTGGCCCGGGTTTCCTCAGGCAGTTGCGGCCGCAGGTCCACCCCCTCGCACGCGGCCTGAGCCGAGATCGGAAACAGAAGGAACGCAAGAAAAGTGAGCAAACGCATGGAGCCAGCCTGAATGGTGTCAAGAAGTTGAACCCAGACTTAGCCACGCCACCAGCCGATGTTCAAGCAGCCCGTCTGGTATTCCCCGACAATCTGCGTAGCATGGGCGCATGAACCGCGAGCAGGATCTCTACCCCCCGGTCAAGGCGCTGCTGGAGCGGCAGGGATACGCCGTCAAGGGAGAAGTCGGCGCAGCCGACATCGTTGCGGTGCGCGATGGGGATGCTCCGGTGATTGTCGAACTGAAACTTCGGTTCACGCTGGCCCTGTTTCATCAGGCGATCACCCGGCTGAAACTCACCGATCTGGTCTACATCGCGGTCAGCAAACCCACGGGTCGAACGGCCCGGCGGGCGCTGAAAGATAATCTGGCATTGTGTCGAAGGCTTGGCCTGGGCCTGATCACCGTGCGGGCTGATGGAACGGTTGAGGTGCAATGCGATCCCGGCCCCTATGCGCCCCGTAAGAACAAAGCCGGAGCCGCGCGGATGCTGCGGGAATTCGACCGGCTGGAAGGTGACCCAAACGCCGGGGGCGCGACGCGCCATGGTATCGTGACGGCTTATCGGCAGGATGCACTGAAATGTGCGGCCTTTTTGGCCGAGAATGGCCCGACCAAGGGATCAGACGTCGCCAAGTCGGTCGGCGTCCAGGTTGCCACCCGGCTTATGCGGGAAAACCACTATGGGTGGTTTGAGAAGGTTGAAAAAGGCATATACGGGCTTACGTCCGCAGGAGCGGAAGGCTTGAAGCACTGGGCCTACAGTTGGGAACAGGTTGACTGATCCATTCTGCAAAAAAATCTCTCACAACTTGTTGACTCGGAGTTTTAGACTCCCTAGCTATGCGTCGTTATCACTCACGCACTCCGAGTGCTAACGCCTCGTCGGAAGGCGAGGGGAGGATAAACAAACTTTGAGCCCAAGGAGCTACAAAGATGGCATTGAAACCGCTTCATGACCGTGTGCTGGTTCGCCGTACCGAAAGCGAAGAGAAAACCGCAGGCGGCCTGATCATTCCTGACAGCGCAAAAGAAAAGCCCAGCGAAGGCGAAGTCGTCTCAACCGGCGAAGGCGCGCGCAAGGACAGCGGCGAGTTGATCGCGATGGCTGTAAAAGCTGGCGACAAGATCCTGTTCGGCAAATGGTCGGGCACCGAGGTTCAGGTCGACGGCGAAGAGCTGCTGATGATGAAAGAAAGCGACATCATGGGGATCATTGAGTAAGCGATCCCGCTTCCTCTGATCTTCATCACAATACATTTTCTCAAGGAGAAACGACATGGCTGCAAAGGACGTCAAGTTCGACACCGATGCCCGTAACCGCATGCTGGCAGGTGTGAACATCCTGGCCGATGCTGTTAAAGTGACCCTGGGCCCCAAAGGCCGCAACGTGGTTCTGGACAAATCCTTCGGCGCACCGCGCATCACCAAGGACGGTGTATCGGTTGCCAAGGAAATCGAACTGGAAGACAAGTTCGAAAACATGGGCGCGCAGATGGTGAAAGAAGTCGCCAGCCGCACCAATGACGAAGCCGGCGACGGCACCACCACCGCAACCGTTCTGGCACAGGCGATCGTAAAAGAAGGCCTGAAGCAGGTGGCAGCGGGTCTGAACCCGATGGACCTGAAGCGCGGCATCGACCTGGCAACCGCCAAGGTTGTTGAAGGCATCAAAGAAGCCTCGCGCGAAGTCAAAGACTCGGCAGAAGTTGCTCAGGTTGGCACCATCTCGGCCAACGGCGAAGCCGAAATCGGCCAGCAGATCGCAGACGCGATGCAGAAGGTCGGCAACGAAGGCGTCATCACCGTCGAAGAAAACAAAGGTCTGGAAACCGAGACCGACGTTGTCGAAGGTATGCAGTTCGACCGTGGCTACCTGTCGCCTTACTTCGTCACCAACGCAGACAAGATGATTGCAGAGCTCGAAGACTGCATGATCCTGCTGCACGAAAAGAAACTGTCCTCGCTGCAGCCGATGGTCCCGCTGCTCGAGCAGGTGATCCAGTCGCAAAAGCCGCTGCTGATCATTGCCGAGGATGTTGAAGGCGAAGCGCTGGCAACTCTGGTTGTCAACAAACTGCGCGGCGGCCTGAAAATTGCTGCTGTCAAAGCACCGGGCTTCGGCGATCGCCGCAAGGCCATGCTGCAGGACATCGCAATCCTGACCGGCGGTCAGGTTATCAGCGAAGATCTGGGCATGAAGCTCGAGTCCGTCACCATGGACATGCTGGGCACCGCCAAGAAAATCGAAATCACCAAAGACGAAACCACCATCGTTGACGGTGCTGGCGAGAAAGCCGAGATCGAAGCACGTGTTGCTCAGATCCGCACTCAGATCGAAGAAACCTCGTCGGACTACGACCGTGAGAAGCTGCAAGAACGCGTTGCCAAACTGGCAGGCGGTGTTGCCGTTATCCGCGTCGGCGGCATGACCGAAGTTGAAGTGAAAGAGCGTAAAGATCGTGTTGACGATGCTCTGAACGCAACGCGCGCAGCCGTTCAGGAAGGCGTTGTTGTCGGTGGCGGTGTTGCTCTGGTTCAGGCCGGTAAAGCACTGGAGTCGTTGAAAGGCGCAAACGCTGATCAGGATGCAGGCATCAACATCGTTCGCAAAGCCATCGAAGCGCCTCTGCGCCAGATCGCCGAGAACGCGGGTGTTGACGGTGCAGTTGTTGCTGGCAAGGTTCGTGAAAACGAAGACGCTGCATTCGGCTTCAACGCTCAGACCGAAGAATATGGCGACATGTTCTCGTTCGGCGTGATCGACCCGGCCAAAGTTGTCCGTACAGCACTGGAAGACGCGGCGTCGGTTGCTGGCCTGCTGGTCACCACCGAAGCAATGGTTGCTGACAAGCCTGCCAAAGAAGGCGCGCCTGCTGGCGGCGGCATGCCCGACATGGGCGGCATGGGCGGCATGATGTAAGCACGTCGAATTCGCCTCGGCGAATTCTGACGGTCCCGACAGGCGCTTGGCTGTAAGGCCAAGCTGCCGAGGGGGAAGCCTTGGAACTTAAGATTGGGGTCGCCTTCGGGCGGCCCCGTTTTGTATTGACCGTTCTGCTTTGTCAGCGAGTTGCGACGCAGCTTCAACAAGCGCAGCTGGTCTGATCTTACGCCCTTCGGGAAAGTGAGTGTGCAAACCCGGCCCAAACGGCTATGCGGTTCCTATGAAATTGTTTTTGCTCACCGCCCTGACCATGTGCGCCTTCGCTGCGAATTCCATTCTGAATCGGTTGGCCATCGATAGCGGAGCCAGCGATCCGACTGGATTTGCCATCGTACGGGTTTTGGCCGGGGCCGTGGTGCTGGCCGCTCTTGTGCTTGCACACGGGGGGCATCTTCCACTGCGCAGTCGAAGGCGGATCGTTGGGGCGGGGTCATTGACGCTCTACATGATCGGGTTTTCGATCGCCTACCTGACGCTGGATGCCGGATTGGGTGCTTTGATCCTGTTTGGCACGGTGCAAATTTCGATGTTTTCGATCGGCGCCTTGACTGGTGCGACTCCGACCGCGCGGCAAGTGGCGGGGGCAGGGGTTGCGCTTGCAGGTCTGGCCTATGTGCTCTGGCCCTCTGACTCCGTTCAGGTCGACCTGAACGGCGCGGCTTTGATGGTCGCCGCTGGTATTGGTTGGGCCCTTTATTCGATTGCGGGCCGATCTGAAACAAACCCTCTGGAGGGAACGGCCGCCAATTTCATTGTCGCTTTGCCATTGACTGCCCTGGCGATGCTTGCCACCGGCGGCGTCTGGCAGATGAACGGGGCGGGGTATCTGCTGGCTGTTCTGTCCGGTGGAGTTACCTCAGGGCTCGGTTATGCTTTGTGGTATCGTGTTTTGCCTCAACTGGCCCCGTCTGTGGCGGCTGTCGTTCAGCTCAGCGTGCCGGTGATAGCAATTTTCGGCGGTGTCGCCTTTCTGGGCGAGGTTGCCGAAACACGGCTGATCATCGGCACCGTGCTTGTATTAGGCGGTATCGCGCTGGCCGTGTTGCGACGTCAAAAGGGCTAGGGCTTTTATCGAAGGCTCATAGGCTTTATCTGGCGGTTATGAAACTTTTGATTGCCCTGTTCTTCTGCCTCGCTCCCGCCGCAGCCAGCGCGAAATGCGTGATCCTCCTGCATGGTCTGGCGCGCACAGAGGCGTCGTTTACCGTGATGGAGCAGCTGTTCAAGGCGCATGAATATACTGTTGTGCGCCACGGGTATCCATCGACCGAAATCGGCATTCCCGAACTGGCAGAGCAAACCATACCGGACGCGCTTGCGGCTTGTGGTGACGACAAAGCCAATGTCGTCGCGCATTCCATGGGGGGTATCCTGTTGCGCTATTGGTTCAAGGACCATCGGCCTGAAAACCTGGGTCGTGTCGTCATGCTCGGCCCGCCCAATCAGGGCAGCCAGTTGGTCGATGAGCTGAGCGCATGGGAAGTGTTCGGGTATCTGAACGGCCCTGCGGGATTGCAATTGGGCACCGGTCCCGAAGGCATTCCGCGCCGCCTGCCGGCGGTGGATTTTGAACTGGGGGTGATTGCGGGCGAGAACTCGCTCAACCCGCTGTTTTCGTCGCTGATCGACGGGCGGGATGACGGCAAGGTTTCGATTGAAACCACCAAGGTCGAAGGGATGGCCGATCACATTGTTCTGCCTGTGACCCACACCTTCATGATGAACAACCCGCGCGTTATGGCGCAGGCACTGCATTTTATCGAATTTGGTCAATTCGATCCAAAGATCACCTGGCTCGACGGCGTGATGGAGATAATCGACGAGATCTGCATCGGGCAGGACTGTTCGGAACCTGACTCGGAGCCCACACGATGACCGCACTGGACCTGACAATGACCGGCGCAGAGGTCCTGTTGCCGGGGGATGGTCTGTCGCGCTACGATCTTTCGATAGCGGACGGCGTTGTTCAGCACGATCCGACCGGGCGCAGGATTGATCTGACCGGTTATCTTGTCCTGCCCGGTATCGTCGATCTGCACGGGGACGGGTTCGAACGCCACATCGCCCCTCGGCGCGGCGCGATGAAGCAGATGAACGAAGGTATTCTGGCAGTCGAGGCCGAACTGGCCGCCAATGGCATCACCACCGCTGTGCTGGCCCAGTTCTACAGTTGGGAAGGTGGCGTGCGCGGCCCGGAGTTTGCCGCGCAGGTGTTTCGGGCAATCGCTGCGGTCAAGGACAGCGCAGTCACGGATCTGATCCCGCAATTGCGGTTCGAGACCAACATGCTTGAGGATTATGCCGGTCTGGCGCGGCGTATCGCCGAATGGCAGGTGCCCTATGTGGTGTTCAATGATCACCTGCCGCATGATCGTTTGGCGCAGGGCAAAAAGCCTCCGCGCCTGACCGGGCAAGCGTTGAAGGCCGGGCGCAATCCGGATGCGCATTTTGAGATGCTGCTTGGCATGCATGCCCGTAGGAACGAAGTGCCTGCCGCCGTCGAAGCACTCAGCGCCACACTTGTCGAAATGGGTGTGCGTCTGGGCAGCCATGATGACGCAACCGCCGAGACGCGGGCATGGTGGCGCGACCGGGGCGTGCGCATTGCCGAATTCCCCGAAACGCTTGAGGCTGCCGAGGCCGCGCGTTCCGCCGGGGATCACGTTATCCTCGGATCTCCCAACGTTGTGCGGGGTGGGTCGCACAAGGGGAATGCCAGCGCGGTTGAACTGATTGCCATGGGGCTTTGTGATGCGTTGGCCTCGGATTACCACTATCCCAGCCCGCGCCGCGCGGCGTTGATGCTGGCCAAAACCGGTCTGCTGGATTTGGCCGGTGCCTGGGCGCTGATCTCGTCCGGCCCCGCGCGGGTACTGGACATGCAGGACCGGGGCACGCTCGCGCCGGGAAAACGCGCGGACCTGGTCATCCTAGATGCGGATACCCATCGCGTCGCGGCCACCTTGGCCGGTGGGCGCATCAGCTATATGTCGGGTGATGTCGCCGCGCGCTTCGTGAACTGAAGCGCGCCGCATATTCACGTTTCGTCAACGTTTGATGCGGTTGAAATGCCCCATCTTGCGACCCGCCTTGACTTCGGCCTTGCCGTAGAGATGCAGCGCCACATCCCGCTCGCGGGCCAGCTCAGGTACACGGTCCATGTCGTCGCCGATCAGGTTTTCCATCACCACATCGGAATGGCGCTGTCCGTCCCCCAAAGGCCAGCCTGCCACGGCGCGGATATGCTGTTCGAACTGATCGACAGCGCAGCCGTTCTGCGTCCAGTGGCCCGAATTGTGGACACGCGGCGCGATTTCGTTCACGATCAGACCGCCGGGCGTCACGAACAGCTCAACGCCCATCACGCCGACGTATTCGAGTGCGTTCAGGATGTTTGCTGCGAGCAGGATTGCGTCTGTGCGCTGGGCGGGAGACAGGCGGGCAGGGATGGTGGTGGTGCGCAAGATGCCATCGCGGTGCACATTCTCACCCGGATCGAAACAGGCGACCTGACCGTCCAGACCGCGGGCCGCGATGATCGACACCTCGTGCGAGAAATCCACGAACCCTTCCAGAATAGCTGCTGCACCGGCCATATCGGCCAGAGCGGCCTCGGCATCCTCAGGGCTGCGCAGCCGGGCCTGTCCCTTGCCGTCATAGCCGAAGCGACGGGTTTTCAGGATAGCGGTCGTTCCGATCTGCTCGATCGCCGCATTCAGGCTGGTCAGGTCGGCAATATCCGCAAACGGGGCCGTCTTCAGGCCCAGCTCTTGCAGAAATGCCTTCTCGGTCAACCTGTCCTGGCTGACCCGCAATGCCTCGCGCCCGGGGCGGATCGGGCGGTGCGCTTCCAGAATGTCCAGCGCTTCGGTCGGGATGTTCTCGAACTCATAGGTGATGACATCGACCGCATCGGCAAAAGCTTTCAGCGCGTTTGCATCGTCGTAAGCCGCGATGGTGACGCGATCCGCAACCTGCCCGGCCGGCGGGTTTGCACCCGGTTCGTAGATATGGCTGACAAAACCCAGTCTGGCGGCTGCCACAGACAGCATCCGGCCCAGCTGACCGCCCCCCAGAATCCCGATCACTGCACCTTGGGCGAGCATTTCCGCCATCTTCAACTCTCCAAACGTTTGCCAATATCGCCAAGCGCCGAACGCAGCGCCTCGTGCGCGCCCTGATCCTTCAGGGCGTCCGTCATTTGCAGGCTCAGCGTGTCCTCTGTCGCCAGGGCGTCACGCTCTTGCGCCAACCGCCCGGCGGTGCCTTTTTCCATCGAGGCCAGAAAGCCCGCCATCAACTGCAATGTATAGAACTCGGCCCCGTCCGTATCCCCGGTTGCGTCACCCAGCCATTTGGCACCGGTGACCATCAGGTCCAGAATGCCGGGAACCAAGGCACAAATGGCGAAATGCGCGTTCAGCGCGGCTTCATCCGCAACCTTGACCACAGGGTTCTCGGGCTCAAACAGATCGGCCAGCAGGCGATCATTGCCAAAAGCTGCCATCGGGCAGCCGCCGGTTTCCAGAAAGCCCAGCGGGATGGTCTGCACGAAATCCGACGCAGGGGCGCAAAGCGCGGCCAGTTGCTCAGCGGGCACCGATGCCATGACGGAAACGATCTGCTGATCGGCACGAAAGATCAGCGGGTCCAGAACGTCGGCCGCAATATGCGGGCGCAGGCACAGGAATACGATGTCCGAGGTGTCAATCACGGTCTGAGGTGCAGCGACGGTTGCGCCCAGTTCCGCCTTCAAGGCAGATGAAACTGTGGCGTTGCGCTCGGTCACGCTGATCTGGTGCTCTTTGGCGGCCATCAGCCGCGCGATCGGCGCGGCGATATGGCCGGTGCCGATAAATCCGATCCGGCTCATCCCTGCGGTTCCTGGGGGATCGACGCTGACAGAGCGTCACGCCAGTTGTCCAGCCGTTCGGCCAAAGCATCATCCTGCAATGCCAGGATGCCCGCTGCCATCAGACCGGCATTGGCCCCGCCGGCGGACCCGATCGCCATGGTCGCCACCGGGAACCCCTTGGGCATCTGCACGATGGAATACAGAGAATCCACGCCCGACAAGGCGCGGGTCTGCACCGGGACGCCAATGACTGGTACCCGCGTTTTCGACGCCATCATACCCGGAAGATGCGCCGCCCCGCCAGCACCTGCAATGATCACCTGCAATCCACGCGAGACTGCGGTCTTGCCATAGTCCCACAACCGGTCCGGCGTGCGGTGGGCCGATACGATACGCGCTTCGTAGGCGACGCCCAGTTCGTCCAGAATATCTGCGGCTTCCTTCATCGTGGGCCAGTCCGACTGGCTGCCCATGATGATCCCCACTTTCACATCGCTCATCCGCATACGTCCCCGCGCTCAGAAAGAGCGCGCACTATAGCCAAATCCGGTTGACTGGCAATGCGGTAGAGGGCCGTTCAGGCGATGATATCGGGGGTCAGGCGGTCTTCGATCAGCCGGATGATGTCTTTCAGGCGCAATTTCTCTTTTTTCAGGCGCCGTAAGGTCAGTTGATCGGCCGTTCCCTTTTCATGCAACGCTTCGATCGCCTCATCCAGATCGCGGTGCTGTCGGCGGAAAACCTCAAGCTCAACACGCAATACTTCATCTGTTTTCATCGAAAGATCGGTAGGCGCATTCATTGGCGACTCGAGTTAGTTGTGGTGCTTGGCCAACAAGATAGTGTGTCAGACGTTATCGCGCCAGACCTTGTGGACATCCTGGTTTCTTCCCATATTCTATTGCAGGCGGTTGCCAGAACGGGGCCGCACACCACGTCGCTTTGACAATGAAGGACGAAAATACGTGTCGAAACTCACTCTTGGCTCATACCCGCATCTATTGGGGTTCGAGCAGTTGGAACGCCTTCTGGAACGGTCTGCAAAGGCCGGAAATGAAGGGTACCCGCCTTATAACATCGAACAGACCTCGGATTTCTCCTATCGCATCACTCTTGCGGTGGCCGGGTTTGCCGAAGAGGATCTGTCAATCACGATCGAGGATCGCCAGTTGGTGATCAGGGGCCGTCAGCGCGACGACAGCGAGGGGCGCATATTCCTGCACCGTGGCATCGCGGCGCGTCAGTTCCAGCGCATGTTCGTGCTGGCTGACGGTGTCGAAGTGGGCGAGGCGATCATGGAAAACGGTCTGCTGCACGTGGATCTGACTCGCGCCGTGCCGGAAACCGTGGTTCAGACGATCAACATACGGAAGGGGTAAGAGCAATGAATACACCGATTGAAATCAACACCGAAGGCAACCGTTTTGTCTATGTCAAAACGGTTGAAGTATCTGAATTGCCTCGGGAAGTTCGTGAACAGGCAGGCGATCTGGATCAGCTTTACGCCGTCCACGATTCCGACGGGCAGCAACTGGCGCTGGTCGCAGACCGCAAGCTGGCCTTTGTGCTGGCGCGGGAACATGATCTGTCTCCGGTGGCCGTTCACTAGGCGACCGAAAACTCTGCTGAAACGAAGTGGCATTTTCTTTTAATGCGGTGATCTTGCCGCACATGCAAAGGCAGGAGCGGCATCATGGGCTGGTTTGACTTTGACTGGGTGGACGCCTTCAGTGATCGCGCATTTGGTGGCAACGGATGTGCTGTAGTCCACGAAGGTGCGCGCCTTACGGAAGAAGTCTGCATGGCCTATGTGCGCGAAACCTCTCTGGTCGAATGCACCTTTACCGGCCCGTCCGAGGTGGCCGACATCCGCGTCCGTTATTTTCTGGCCAGCCGCGAAATCCCCTTCGCGGGGCATCCGACTATCGCCACTGTCGCGGCGATGCGATCCCGCGGCATGATCTCGGGCGACAGTCTGACGCTGGAAACCGGTGCGGGTCTGGTCTCGATCCGGTTGCAGGGTGAACAGATCGAAATGACTCAGGTCGCACCGCAATTCGGTGCACTCGTCCCCGCGGAACTGGTGGCGGGAGCGGTCAGCCTGCCACAGGAAGCCATCATTTCGCCGCCTCAGATGGTGTCAACCGGCTTGCCGTTCTGCATCACCGTTCTGCGGGATCATACGGCATTGCGGGCCGCTCAACTGGTTGAAGGCCCATTGCGCAAAGTGGCTGAAGCTGCGGGTTATTCCGGCTCGGATATGGCCGAACCGTTTCTTGTCACGCTGCAAGGGGCAACCGATGAGGGGGATACGTTTTCGCGCCTTCTTCTGGCTCCGCCCAGCCCGCCTGAAGATCCGTTTACCGGGTCTGCCACCGGTGCGATGGCCGCCTATTTGTGGAAACACGGATTGATGAAAAAGGAAAGCTTCATCGCCGAGCAGGGTCACGATATGGGCCGCCCCGGGAAGGCCATCGTCACGCGTGTCGGCCCGCCTGATGCGATGACGGGCATCAAGGTGTCCGGTCAGGGGTATGTTCTGATGCGCGGGCAGGTTGACCTGCCGGAAACGCCGATAAAATGAGCAAACGCTAACCGAGGGCTGCCCCCGGTATTCTGGCCGAAGGCGGCGGGTTGCATCCAGCCCAGCCGTCATCTGGGTCCACGCCAGGGTTGGATCGGGTTTGCCGACATAACGAAATCCAGCATCTGTTCCAAGGTCTCCGACCTCGTGCGCGACGCACAGGACGAAGCGGTGTCCTTGATCCGGAAAGGACTGAAGGCATAGTTGCTCCGACAAGCTCAGATCGGATCCCAACCAGAAACTGACAATGGTCGGAGACCTGTTCGTCATCTCAGTTTCACACCCGCCACGAGTTCCTGAACAGCATCAGGACCATCGGCAATCGTCATTTGGAAGCCAATAAAAACGGCCGCCGGAATGTCCGGAGGCCGCCCAATACAATCAGAAGAGACCGCAATCAGTTTGCTGCGATCAGGCCCATGCTTTCCAGTTTCAGCAGAACTTGATGGGCGCAGTTGTCGACCTCGACATTCTCGGTTTCGACGCGCAGTTCCGGGTTTTCTGGAACATCGTAGGGGTCCGAGATCCCGGTGAATTCCTTGATCTTGCCTTCACGTGCCAACTTGTAAAGGCCCTTGCGGTCGCGGCGTTCGCATTCCTCAATGCTGGTTGCGACGTGGACCTCGCAAAAGGCACCGAACTGTTCGATCTCTTCCCGAACGGCGCGGCGTGTCGTGGCATAGGGCGCGATCGGGGCACATATGGCGATGCCGCCGTTCTTGGTGATCTCGCTGGCCACATAGCCGATACGGCGGATGTTCAGGTCGCGGTGCTCTTTCGAGAAACCCAGTTCTGACGACAGGTTCTTACGAACAATGTCGCCATCGAGCAGCGTCACAGGTCGGCCACCCATTTCCATCAACTTGACCATAAGTGCGTTTGCGATGGTGGATTTGCCCGAACCTGAGAAACCTGTGAAGAACACGGTAAAGCCCTGTTGGCTGCGTGGCGGCTTGGTTTTGCGCAGCTCGGCTACCACTTCGGGGAAGCTGAACCACTCGGGGATTTCCAGACCTTCGGCCAGACGGCGGCGCAGCTCGGTGCCCGAGATGTTCAGGATGGTGACGTCATCCTTGTCGAGAATCTCATCATTCGGCTCGTACTGGGCGCGTTCCTGCACATAGACCATGTGCTTGAAGTCGACCATTTCGACGCCGATTTCATCCTGGAACTGGCGGAACAGGTCCTGCGCATCATAGGGGCCATAGAAATCTTCTCCGGCTGAATTCTTGCCGGGGCCGGCATGGTCTCGGCCCACGATGAAATGGGTGCAGCCGTGGTTGGCACGGATCAGGCCGTGCCAGACGGCTTCGCGCGGTCCGGCCATGCGCATGGCCAGGTTCAGCAGGCTCATCGAGGTGGTCGATGCGGGGTATTTGTCGAGAACGGCCTCATAACAGCGCACGCGGGTAAAGTGATCCACGTCGCCCGGCTTGGTCATGCCGACCACCGGGTGGATCAGCAGGTTGGCCTGTGCCTCTTTGGCGGCGCGGAAGGTCAGTTCCTGATGCGCGCGGTGCAGCGGATTGCGGGTCTGGAAGGCAACGATGCGGCGCCAACCCAGCTTGCGGAAATAGGCGCGCAATTCGTTTGGCGTATCCCGACGACCGCGGAAATCATAATGCACTGGTTGTTGGATGCCGACCACGGGTCCGCCCAGGTAGACCTTGCCGGCCACGTTGTGCAGATAGTTGACCGTCGGGTGGGAATCATCATCGGCACCAAAGACCTTCTCTGCCTCGCGCGCCTTGTCCGGGGTCCAGCGGTCGGTCACGGTCATGGTGCCCAGGATCACGCCTTCCTGATCGCGCAGAGCGATATCCTGCCCAAGTTCGATCCGATCCGCGAAGTCTTCGCTGACATCCAATGTGATGGGCATTGGCCAAAGCGTTCCATCGGCCAGACGCATATTTTCGACCACATTGTCGTAATCTGCTTCGCTCAGAAATCCCTTGAGCGGGTTGAAGCCGCCATTCATTAGAAGCTCCAGGTCGCAGATCTGACGCGGGCTCAGATCCCAGCTGGTCAGATCGGCAGCTTCCACTTTCAGCTTCTGCGCCGAATCGTATGAAACATACAGTTCGGAGATCGGGGCCAGATTGCTTAACATCGTCATCGGAATACTCTTGTAGCAGTGTTGATTTGCCAGTGGATATCGGGCGGTTTCGAGGCGTTTGCACCGGCTGACAGGCGAAGTCCACAGGCGTCAATGTAACAAAGGAGGATATGCGCCGAATATTTTTGAATTGGAAGAAATTTCTATTTCACAAGCCTAATCGATGATCTGATCCTTGCAATCAGAGATTATTCGTTCAGGCGGAGTATTTCTGTTCCTGTTTTGTGACGTTCTGCTCAAGTGTGGACGCACGGGTGACAGGCAGGGCGGGAATCTGTTCAGACACACCCCGCAACTGGAACAACCTGATTTCGTCCCGTGGTACGACGACACCTGCGGCCTTCAGCAACTCTTCCGAGACCAGCAATTCGACCTTCAGCGCCTTGGTTTCGCTTTCCAGACGACTGGCGACATTGACGGCGTCGCCGATTATGGTTTTCGACGCATGCCCCGCCGCGCCGATCTCACCAACGACCAGATCCCCAAGATGCAGACCCATTCCGATGCGAATTCCGGGGCTGCCTTCGCCCTCGAGCTGCTCGTTGAAATTGTCGAGGGCGTGACTGATGTCGATGGCGGCTTTCAACCCGGCACGGGCGGACGCCGCCGCATTCGGCTTTTCAAAAACGGCAAGCAGCCCGTCTCCCATATATTTGTCCACGACACCGCCTTCCTTGGTGATGGCAGGCACGACCGCGTCGAAAAACCGGTTCAGCAGGAATACGATGTCATAGGGTAATTGGCCGGTCGTACGCGCGGTAAAGCTGCGCATGTCCAGAAACAGAACGGCCAACTGGCGTTCCTGACCCTGACTGGCATGTCCGCGTATGCGTCCGCCATCTGGCCTGAAGACCCGAAAAACGGTGGTGGGTTCCGTTGGCCGTATCTGGCAGGCCAGTCGTGTCTGCGGCGAGGCGCCCACAGCAGCAAGGCTGCGCGCTTCGACGTCGCCGGGCGGCGGCAGGGCGTCGCTGCCATCCTCTACAATGACACGGCATGTGGTGCAGCGCCCCTTTCCACCGCACAAGGCGGCATGCGGCACGCCGTTCACCTGGGAAATCTCAAGCAAGGTCAAGCCTTTTTCCGCGACCACCTCGGGCCCTTTGGCGTAATTCACGCGCACCGAATGCCTGCGCCGCCACAGTTTGCGCCCGATGTAAACCAGCCCCGTTGCCCCAAGGGCCAGCCAGAAAACCATAAGGCCATAATCTTTTACACTGAACAGGGTCTGGAAGGCCTCGGGCGATGGCCAGTTGTAGTGCTCAATATATTGATCGCGCAGGAATTCATCAGCGAAGTCGGCCCATATGCGACGCCCTTCGGTCAACAGGCCGGCCAGTGCGAAAAAAGGCACGAAAACTGCAACACCAATCAGATAGGGCGCGACCCGCGACCACCACCGGGTCAGCCGCAGCCACATATGCAAGCCGATGCACCCGTGTATCCAAACGATCAGCAACAAGGCGCTTTGCATCCATACGGCGATACTGGGCCACATCAGAATGATGATATATCCCATCTCGTCGTTGACGTCGTAGACCTCGTGCGCGACCCGCGTCTGCACGATGTGCGAGATCAGTTGCAGCGGAATCAGCAAGCCCAGACCGACCTGCAAGGCCGTGCTGAAGGGCATCCGCAGGGTTCTGCGTTGCGCGATCGACGTCAGGGCCAGACCAGCATGCGTGAACAGGGCAGCATAGAAAAGCACGCTGATGGCATTGTGGCGGGTGATGGCCTTCCGGCCGTCCTGCATCCCGTGCAGATAATCGGTATGAAACAGGCCTAAGCCAATGTTTATGAAATGGAAGAACGCGAAGACAAACAACACAAGACCACTGCCGATCCTGAGTCGGGTTGACCACCCGCCGCGCCAAAGAGCGTTGTTCAAATGCTCACCTGTTCTTCGCTTTTCCCAGGATAATCCTGATACGCTGCTGGCTGGCGGTCAAGGGATTGGCAGTTGTTGCTGTTGTCGGGTAACGATCACGTTGCAGCTGAATTCGTACAGTGCCCCACGAAACCTTGGGGCACTGTCATTGAAACTCTGATCACCGACGGATCTGATTTTTCCGAAGCAGCCCGGAAGATTCCGAGCCCGTGTTATTCGTTTTCCGCCAGGAACCGCTCGGCATCCAGTGCCGCCATGCAGCCCATACCGGCGCTTGTGACCGCCTGACGATATATGTGATCGGTCAGATCGCCTGCTGCGAACACGCCCGGAACCGAGGTTTCGGTGCTGCCCGGCTTGGTGACAACATAGCCACCCATATGCGTTTCAAGCGTGTCCTTGACCAGCTCGTTTGCAGGCGCGTGGCCGATGGCAACAAAAACGCCTTTACAGGGGATTTCAGTGATCTCTCCGGTTTTGACATGTTTGACGCGAACGCCCTCAACGCCAAGCGGCGCATCGGTGCCGATCACTTCTTCCAACTGGTGGAACCACAGTGGTTCGATTTTATCGTTCTTCATAAGCCGGTCTTGCAGGATCTTTTCCGCGCGCAACTCATCGCGGCGATGGATCAGAGTCACCTTGCTGGCGAAGTTGGTCAGGAACAGGGCCTCTTCCACGGCCGTGTTGCCGCCGCCGATCACCACGATTTCCTGTCCGCGATAGAAGAACCCGTCGCAGGTGGCGCAGGCTGAAACGCCAAAGCCCTTGAATTTCTCTTCCGACGGCAGGCCCAGCCACTTGGCGCGCGCGCCGGTCGCCAGAATGACGGCGTCCGCCGTGTATGTGGTGCCGCTGTCGCCCTTGGCGGTGAAGGGGCGCTGGCTGAGGTCCAGATCGCTGATGATGTCGCCGATCACCTCACAGCCCATCGCCTTGGCGTGATCCTGCATCCGGACCATCAGGTCGGGGCCCTGTACCTCGGTGTCGCCGGGCCAGTTCTCGACTTCGGTCGTTGTCGTCAGCTGGCCGCCGGGCTCGATGCCCTGTACCAGAATGGGTTCCAGCATGGCGCGGCTTGCGTAAACGCCCGCGGTGTATCCTGCGGGCCCCGATCCGATGATCAGAACCTTGGTGTGTCGTGTGTCGGCCATGGTATCCCCGCTCGAATTGCCTGAATTGGGCCTTTGGCCCGTCGCCCCGATATAGCGACCGACAGACCCGGCTTAAAGCCCCTTACTGTTTATGACTTCGCAAGCGACCCTGCGTAGGGTGCGGGGAAAATGAGGGATTTGAAAACAAAGAAAATTGCGCATGTGCGAAACATTATTGCGTGCGCGTGGGGGGCTGATATAAGAACCGCAAAAATCAGGAGCATTTGATGGTCACGACTCGGTTGGATGATATCGACCGCAAGATTCTGGCGGAATTGCAGGCAGACGGTCGGATGACCAATGTCGAACTTGCAAAACGGGTCGGAATCTCGGCGCCGCCCTGTCTGCGCCGGGTGCGCACACTGGAAGAATCCGGCTATATCACCGGCTACCACGCCGAGGTGAATTCCCGCGAACTGGGATTTGAAGTGCAGGTGTTCGCCATGGTCGGGCTCGACAGTCAGGCCGAAACCGAGCTGCGCGCGTTCGAAGAACGCTGCCGTGAATGGCCACTGGTCCGGGAATGTCACATGCTGAACGGCGAGGTGGACTTCATCCTGAAATGCGTCGCACCTGATCTCAGCAGTTTTCAGCAGTTCCTGACCGGTGAACTGCTGACCACGCCAAACGTGGCCAGCGTCAAGACATCGCTTGTTATCCGCGGCGCAAAAGACGAACCAGGCGTGCCGTTCGACGTTCTGGAAGAACGAATGAACCGGACGGCGTAACGCCCAGACGTTTTGTCTGTGCGGTGTTCGGTGGCAGCATAGCAGCCACCGCCAAGGATAGAATCCAACTTAGTACCAGCTGCATGATGCCCCCCATAATGCAGTAATCGCTATCGCACTCAGGCTGTCATCGCGTCAATTTCCCCGTCTCCGGCGCGCGGCATCAGCAGCGGGCCAAAATCGTTGAGCGATTCGATATGCGCGAACAGGTTCAGATAAACCGACCGTAACGAGTGGCTGATCATCCGGACCGCGTTCACACCTGGGTGATACGTTTCGAACTGTAAACCATCTACCCGAACAACGGAATGCCGTTTTAGACAAATGTGAAACAGTTCAACTGGCGTCGGTGGCATTGTTTCAATCACGCCCGTTCCATCCTGGAATTCGGATACAGGTGTCAGAATCGGGCCATTCCCATGCAGATGCCGCAAATGCGCCGGCGTGCCCACGATCCGCGCCGCAGGCCCGGCGATTACACCCGACATCGGTTTTTGCATCCCGAATGTATCCGCCATGATGCGCGTGAGCGGCCGCGTGCGGCCCCGCGAATCCGGACGTCCCGGGATCAGAGTGACAGATCCCTTCCACAGCACGGTTTCGGACGCGCCATCCTGAGTCAGGACCGTATCCCCCGGCATCAGGTCTTCGATTGCCATCGGCCCATGTTCGGTTTCAACCAGCGACCCACGCGTGAAGGCGCAAAAGGCATCTTCGAACATCGGCAGGGCCGGCGCGATGTGTCTGGTCTGAACAATGTTCCCGTTTTTCAACAGGCTGCTGACTTCATACCGGCGCAGCTGGGCCTTTGGTTTTGCAACCGGGCGCGGTGCGTCCCGCAGCATGGCCGTCGTTTCGATTGCATTTCTGGCCGCGCGGGCCAGTGAACTAGGAATAGTCATAAATATTCCGTCCCCTCAAAATGTCCGATCAAGCGCGGCGTATCCCCGTACAGGCCAACCTGACGAACTGGTTCTTTGTCTTGAAACAAATGGGTGACCCATGGGCGGCAGTCGGTCAGACCCCGCATGGCGACAAAATTGCGCTTTCCAATGGTCAACACATTGACCCCCCAGACAAACTCGTACTTCACGGGCGAAAATTGCCCGCACACACACAACTCCTAAACTCGTCCCGACCCCCTCAGATCGTGACGCTCCACACATCGGGCAGGAGCAAGCCCGTTATGCGTTCACCCCATCGAGACCGGCAGCTTGGCCTCAGGGTGCTTCTGCCTCAGCGTCGTGCCGCGATGCGACTGGCGACCCTGACAGAATGGCTTGATACCCGCTTCCACGGCATTTCCAGCTTCTGGCTCCGCGTGGCGGCGACCATGGCTTTGAGAAAGCGAGACTTGGTTTTCATTTTCTGGTCCTGCTCTGAACGGGTTTGTTTCCCGCATCCGTTATGACCCTTTTTTGACGCGCGTTTGCGGCATGGATAAGGCTTATCCGGGATGTTTTGCAGACAAGAAATTTATAATCGGTCTATCCTTCCACTCAACACGCCAGCGTCCGGAACATGGACGTCAGATGACCATCTGATTTCTGACAAAACTCGTTACGATTCTGATTCCGATAAACACAACAAATGTGGCGGAAAAGTGGCGCGACGCCTAAATCTGGTCCAAAATCACAATCTTATGACCGAGATCAGCCGCCCGTAATCGGCCTCGTTTGCGTGCGTTGTGCGGCGGTAGGAATAGAACCGGTCCGGGTCGGAATACGTGCAGTGCCGGGTCCATTCCCCCTGCCCGACACCGGCCTGCCGCAAGCGGTGCAAACCAAAAGCGGGCAGGTCGAATTGCAGCCGGTCATCCTGACCATTGGCAAAAAAACGCGAGTTGTCCGGTGAATCGGTCATGAAGGTGTCCAGGAGCTCAGGCCCGACCTCATACGCGCGTTGCGAAATGCAGGGACCGATGACGGCGTTGATATTCTGGCGCCTTGCGCCAAGCGCTTCCATGGCGTCCAGCGTCGCCTCCAGCACACCGTCCAGCGCACCGCGCCAGCCTGCATGGGCCGCTCCGATCACATTGGCCGACGGGTCGGCAAACAAAACCGGTTGGCAATCTGCTGTCAGAATCGTGAGCGCCAGACCGGGTGTCGCCGTTACGACGGCATCCGCGCGCGGCTTTTCACCTTCCAAAGGCTGTTCAACCGTCAGAACTGTTGGGGAATGCACCTGATGCACGCCAATCATCGCCTCGGGCGCAACACCCATCGCATCAGCAACCCGCCGACGGTTCAGTGCAACAACTTCGGTCTGATCTGACGATCCAAAGCCGCAATTCAACCCGTCGAAGATACCGGAAGAAGCTCCGCCGCGACGGGTGAAGAACCCATGACGAAATGGGGAAAGCATGTCTGAAGTCAGAATTTCCAGTGTCATGGCTCTAATCCTGGCGGTGGCGCAGCATAGGCCGGATAGAGGCCCATCACTTTGAACAGATTTCCCATTTCGTCCGGGTGCGTCAACCGGCGATGCGCTGCAATCAGGGCATCCAGCTCGGAACCGCTCAGCGTACGGGACAAAGCCTGTGCCCGGGCAGTTATGCCGAGCCGTTCCAGAAACACGCCCTGCGGTGTCAGGCGTGTGTGCCTGCAACCACAGGCGCGGGTCGCAATGGCAAGAGGTTCAAAATCCACATGCGCGGTCAGGTCGGCTTGACCGGGTGCCGCCAGCGGATCGGCGTGCTCATGGTTTTGCAGGGCTTGCAGCGTATCGCCCAATGAATGCCAGTCGCCATAGTCGACAATCAGCGCGGCGCCTCCATGGCTGGCGATCCGACCGGCAATCACGGTCAGAATGGGAATCGCTGCCGCGCACAACTCGACCAGATCACCATCCTTGGTGTCCGAAAGCCTGTCAGTCAGCGCCACTTGCGGTCCGTTGGGCCCCCGTCCAATCAGCAATTCGCCGTCGCGTTCGCCGACCAGGCGTTCACTCCAGCCGTCGCCGTCGCGCAGGAACTGCCGAACAGGCAGCGCGTCGAAGAACTCGTTCGCCACCAACAGCAGCGGCTGGTCCGGCAGCTCTGCGACGCTGTCGGCCCAGTTCGGTGTGTAAACCCTCAGAGTGTCCGCCTGCACCTGTTTCAGGACCGGCGAGGCCTCGACCAGTACAATCCGGGCAGCATCGTGAAATCCTGCTACGGCCCGTGTGGCACGCAGTATATCGCCCATCAGAGTGCCGCGCCCGGGTCCCAACTCGCACAGGGTGAACGGCGCGGGCCGCCCCTGATTCATCCAGCTTTGCGCAAGGCACAGCCCGATCAGCTCGCCAAACATCTGGCTGACTTCCGGTGCCGTGGTGAAATCCCCGGCAGCCCCCAGCGGATCGCGTGTTGTGTAATAGCCCCGCGTGGGATGCAGAAGACATTCGGCCATGTAATCGGCCACGCTCATCGGCCCATCCTGACGGATGCGGGCGACAAGGTGATCTTTCAAGCTCATTTTGCCCGCCCTGCGCGCAGGACAAACCACAGGCCAAGCGCGATCATGGGCAGCGACAGGATTTGCCCCATGGTCAGACCATATCCGCCCACATGCAAGGCAAGCCCCATCGGATTGCCGGGCGACACGAACTGCGCATCCGGCTGACGGAAGAACTCGACGACAAAGCGCGACGCACCGTAGCCCACCAGAAACAGGCCCATGACAAAGCCCGGTTTGTGAAACGCGCCGCGTCGATAAACCAGCCACAGCAACAGCGCGCCCAGCAACACACCTTCCAGTGCTGCTTCGTATAACTGCGATGGGTGACGCGCGCACATTCCTGCTACCACGCCGGGGCAGTCCTGCGCGGCAAAACCGGGAAAGATGACGGCCCATGGCAGGTCGCTCGGACGGCCCCACAGCTCGGCATTGACGAAATTGGCCAGCCGTCCCAGCAGCAGGCCGGGTGGAACTGTGTAAGCAACCAGATCGCCCAGGGACAGGGTCGGGATCCGATGGCGTCGGGCAAACAGATAAGAGGCAAGGATCACGCCCAGCAGACCCCCGTGAAACGCCATGCCGCCTTGCCAGACCTTCAATATCTCAAACGGATGCGACAGGTAATAGCCGGGTTGGTAAAACAGCACAAAGCCAAGCCGCCCGCCCAGGATCACGCCCAGAATGATCCAGGTGACCAGATCCTCCAGTTGGTCCGGTTTCATCGGTGGGCCGTCGGCTGGCCACAGGGCAGGGCGGCGCAAAGCCACGACCGCCAGCCGCCACGCAATCAGGATGCCCGCGATATAGGCCAGCGCATACCACCTTAACGCGAACTCCATCCCGAACATCGAGATCGAGAACAGTTCGGGCGACAGATCGGGGAAATTCAGAACAGCCTGCATGTGCGTCTCATTGCCCGGGGATTGCAGGACAAGTCAACCTTGAGCATGCGGCAATCTTTCCCCATATAGGGATCAACCGCGATACCGGAGTAAAGATATGCAAACCCGCAACAAGATACTGGACGACGTGTCCCAGCTGATGACCAACGCCATGGGTGTCGCGCAGGGCGCGCGGGAAGAGGCCGAAAATGCGATGAAGTCGATGATCGATCGCTGGCTTGCCGATCGCGATTTTGTCACGCGTGAAGAATTCGACGCCGTCCGCGCCATGGCCCAGAAAGCGCGCGAAGAAAACGCCGCTCTCGAAGCCCGCATTGCAGCGCTTGAGGCAAAACAGGACAAGTGACGCCCGGAGCGTTTCCTGTTTTCACAATTTTGGACAAACTCTGACGCCGCGCAATCCAGCCGGGATTGTACGGCGCCGTGCATTCTGAAGCATCGCGGGATTTAATCAAGACAAAGCTGGTTCAAGAGTCAATATTTTGATCCCCGTTGCTTTCTGTCCACAACTTATTGCTGTTATCCCCAACAAATAGGGTTGCCAGAACCAGCGCCGCATCGCACCATATTTAGTACAGGCCAATGGGGGAAGCCCGGTTTGTAGAGCAGGCAACTAGCGCTGGGGCGCTGCCAGCCCCGAAATGCTAGAGATTAGTGAGGTGGCATTATGGCCCTTTCCGAGCAGTATCTCGAAGAAGACATTCATCCGATCGACATTGTTGAACATCTGGCCGAACATCACGACTGGGATTTTGATCGTATAGGGGACGATCAGATTGCCATGGCTGTCGAAGGCCAGTGGCGCACCTATTCGATCACACTCGCCTGGTCCAACTATGACGAAACGCTGCGGATGGTGTGCTCGTTCGAAATGGAACCGCCGGCCGAGCGGGAAATGCAGCTCTATGAGCTGCTCAACAAGATGAATGATCAGTGCTGGGCAGGTGCCTTTACCTATTGGGCAAACCAGAAGCTGATGGTGTACCGGTATGGGCTGGTCCTCGCCGGCGGACAGACAGCCAGCGCGGAGCAGATCGACACGATGATCACCGCTGCCGTCATGAGCGCAGAACGGTACTACCCGGCGATCCAACTGGTCACCTGGGGAAATCGAGGACCAGAAGAAGCCATGCAAGTGGCCATTGCAGAGGCCTACGGCCGGGCGTAAAGCTTGCCCCAAACCGACATGTAAAGCGGGAGGGGCAAATGGACATGACGCGTGTGGCCGAACAGGGGCTTGTGCTTCTGGGGTGCGGAAAGATGGGGTCCGCAATGCTGGCGGGATGGCTGGAACACGGCCTCCCGCCAGCGTCCGTTTGGGTGATCGACCCACACCCATCCGACTGGCTGAAGGCGCAGGGCGTCAACATCAACACACCCCTGCCCGAAGCCCCCGCCGTGGTGTTGGTCGCGGTCAAGCCGCAGATGATGGGCGAGGCATTGCCCGCCATTCAGGCGCTGGGCGGTGGCAGCAGCCTGTTTATTTCGGTCGCGGCGGGCACCTCGATTGCCACGTTCGAATCCGTTCTGGGCAGCGACACCCCGATCATTCGCGCCATGCCCAATACGCCCGCCGCCATCCGTCAGGGCATTACCGCGCTGATCGGGAATTCAAACGCATCACCTGATGATCTGACGCTTGCGGAAAACCTGCTCTCGGCCATTGGCGAAACGGTACTGCTGACGGATGAGGCGCAGATGGATGCGGTCACCGGCCTCAGCGGATCCGGGCCCGCCTATGTGTTTCATCTGATTGAAACGCTTGCCAAAGCCGGCGAGGCGCACGGCCTGCCACATGACCTTGCGATGAAACTGGCCAAATCGACGGTGGCCGGGGCCGGAGCGCTGGCAAAGGCCGCAGACGAGGATCCGTCACAACTGCGGATAAATGTAACCTCGCCGAACGGCACGACCCAGGCCGCGCTTGAGGTGCTGATGCATGAAGAACGCGGTTTCCCTGACTTGCTGCACCGTGCCGTCAAGGCCGCAACCGACCGATCCAAGGAGCTGTCACGTGAGTGAGATTTCTTTCGACGACTTTCTCAAGGTCGATATCCGCGTGGGTGAGGTGATCCGCGCTGAACCTTATCCCGAAGCCCGCAAGCCCGCGATCAAGATGTGGATCGATTTCGGTGATGAGATCGGCGAGCGCAAGACGTCGGCCCAGATCACCGCGCATTATGATCCGTCGACTCTGGTGGGCAAACAGGTCATGGCTGTGGTCAACTTTCCCTCTCGTCAGATCGGGAGGTTCATGTCCGAGGTTCTGGTGCTGGGTCTGCCCGATGAAAACGGCGAGATTGTTCTGATCGGTCCCGACGGCAGAGTTCCGACAGGCGGGCGGATGCACTGATGAAACTGCTGATCACACGCCCGATGACGCCGGCAGTCGAGGCCCGCGCCCGCGCCGCGTTTGACGTTGAGATTCGTAAAAATACGGCGCCCATGACGGGCCGGGAAATGCTGTCCGCTCTGACGGATTTCGACGTGGTCGTGCCCACGCTGGGCGATCAGTTCTCGGCTCGGATATTTGCGGATGCAGGCTCGCCTCGATGCAAGCTACTGGCCAATTTTGGCGTCGGCTACAACCACATCGATGTCGAGGCAGCGCGCGCCGCATCAGTCGCAGTGACCAACACGCCCGGCGCAGTCACCGGTGCCACGGCGGATATCGCCATGACCCTGCTGTTGAGCACGGCCCGGCGCGCGGGCGAAGGCGAACGGCTGGTCCGCGCAGGCCAATGGCAGGGTTGGCATCCCACGCAAATGCTGGGTCACCATGTAACGGGCAAACGCGTCGGTATCGTCGGGATGGGCCGTATCGGGCAGGCCATCGCGCGCCGGTGCCATTTCGGTTTTGAAATGCAGGTGGCCTATCAATCCCGAAGCGCCAAGAAACTGGACTTCCCGGCCGAGTTCACACCTGACCTTAAAGCACTCGCCGCCTCGGTCGATTTCCTTGTGCTCGCCGTTCCCGGCGGTGCCGAAACCCGACACCTGATCGATGCGCAGGTTCTTGAGACGATGAAACCTTCGGCCATTCTGGTCAATATCGCGCGGGGAGAGGTTGTAGACGAAGCGGCCCTGGTTGCGGCGTTGCAAAAAGGTCAGATCGCGGGGGCGGGGCTGGATGTCTACGAGTTCGAACCCGAAGTACCACAGGCGCTCCGTGAAATGGAAAACGTCACCCTGCTGCCCCATCTGGGCACAGCCACCGAAGAGGTGCGCAGCAGCATGGGACACATGGCCCTGGATAACGTAGCGGCCTTTGTGGCGGGCGAGGCATTGCCCAACCCGGTCTAGTCGCCCACCGCCTCGCGCCAATGCTTGCGGCAGAGCGAGACATAGGTCTCGTTGCCGCCGATCTGCACCTGGGCACCTTCGGTGATGGCTTTGCCGTTTTCGTCCTGACGTATTACCATCGTGGCCTTGCGTCCGCATTTGCATATGGTGCGGACTTCACGCATCTCATCGGCCAGCGCCAGCAGCGCCGCTGATCCCGGAAACAGCTTGCCCTGAAAATCCACCCGTAACCCGTAGGCCAGCACAGGTACGTCCAGATCGTCGACGGCCCGCGCCAATTGCCAGACCTGAGCTTCAGACAGGAACTGGGCCTCGTCAATGAACACGCAGGTTACGGGACCTTCGTTCAGACGATTTCGGATCATCGCAAAGACGTCGTCTCGGGGCGTGAAGGTATCAGCCTCCTCCGAGATGCCGATGCGCGATGCGATCCGTCCGGCACCCGCCCTTCCGTCAATGGCTGCGGTCATCAGGTAGGTCTGCATCCCACGCTCGCGATAGTTGTGCGATGCTTGCAGCAACACGGTCGATTTCCCCGCGTTCATGGTCGAATAGTTGAAATACAGCTTTGCCATGACGCGGGTCTAAAACGCTTGGGGAAAAGGAACAAGATATCAATCGCTTTGATGGAGCGACGTCGCCGTTGCGTTCGCAGAGGCCGAGCTACGCTCTAGGGGATGGAACCCCCACATCTGCAACAGCGACGCCGTCGGCCAACATGTGGCCAAAACGCAGCAAGGCGTAACAATATCACCCTGCAATTACTCATTACCGGCTTGAACTGCCGCCACTCACTCACAAAATCCCTCGCATATCTGAGGGATAGCCAATGTATGACATTTCAATTATGACTTTGTTATGGGAAATTTACCCACGCTTTCCCCCGATTGGACATCGGGCAGGCGTTTGCAGGTAACAAAGGTAAAACAATGGCAGATATCGGGGCCTATCTGAAAAAACACACAGAAGCGCTGGTTAAAGATGTTGGAATCGAAGCCGCGTGCGAAATTACAGGAAAATCCAAGGCCACTTTAGGACGGTACTATTCCGACAATGCTGAACACGAGGACAGGTTCATGCCTGTGGACGCGGTGGCCCGCCTTGAAAACGTGGCGACATTTCCGCATGTAACGTCGGCTTTGGCAGATCTGAAGAACATCACCTTGTCCTATTGCGACAGCAACACAGCCACACCCCGCACCGGTGGTGTTAATTCGGATGTCATAGCACTCAGCCAGCGGTTTGCGATGTTGATGACCGAGTATCAGGCCGCAATCGAAGACGGAATCATCACGGTCAACGAAGCCAAGCGGCTGCTGAAAGAAACCAGCTTGCTGCAACAGGTTCTGATCGAGATGAAACTGCATCTTGAAGAAGAAAGCGTCAGCTAGCCGGGATCCGGAGCCGTTGCGCCCATGACTGGCCACATTCCGCCTGGATGGCTTAGCTGTATTCACTCGTCAAAAGGCAGAAACGCTGACTGGGCCTTTTGCCTCAATTCAGTCACGTCTGTCCTGTAAGGTCCGTCGCGGGCAAGATCGTCAAGGGCAGAGGACCATGCAGAATTCGCAGGGAACATACAGTCTTTTCGCAGACCGGCTGGTTCTGCGATTTTTTGTATGCGCCTATGCGGCACTTCTGGTTCTTATGGCCCTAAGTGGTCATCAGGAAGGCTCTGACGACGTAATGCGCTGGGTGGTCGTGCAGGATCTGTTGCAGGGGCAGGGCTGGTTCGACAGCCAACAGTATCGGCTGGGCCCCGAGGGCGGTACGCTGATGCATTGGTCTCGACTGATCGACGCGCCGATTGCCTTGCTCTACAGAACATTCGGGTTGGTCTTGCCGCCTGATATGGCCCTTCAGGTGACGGCTTTTGTCTGGCCCTCACTTTTGGCGGGTCTGACCTTGTGGGCCTTTGCCGTGACGGGAAGCGTTTTGGGCGCGCGGGAAGGTGCTGTTTCGGCGCTGGTTGTGGGTGTGTTGGCGCTCGAACACTCCCGGAAGTTCGACTATTTTTCGTTTGATCACCACAATGCTCAGATTCTTCTGTTCGCTACGGCCCTGATGCTGTTCGCATTGCGCAGGGACAAACCATATGCCGGATGGTTGCTGGGTGCCAGCCTGGCGCTTTCGGTATCGATAGGCACTGAATCGATATTGCAGATCGCGCTTGTCGCAATATTCTTTGCCGTTGATTGGATCATCAATGGCGAACCGGCCCGCCGCCCGACCATGGCATTTGGTGTAGGGCTGACCGTGACGCTTGTGCTGATCAGCCTTGCAACTACAGGACAAAAGGCCTTTCTGTTCCCAAGCTGTGACGCCCTGACACTCAGTGTGGCGTTACCGGCAAGCGTCGCCGCGATGGGTCTTTGCGCTGCAGCCCGGGTCGGGTCTGCTTGGCCGCTTTGGGGCCGCATCAGTGCGTTCCTTGCGGTTGGTGCGGTGGCCTTGGCCTGCGCTTACAGCTTTGCCCCGCATTGCCTCAGCAACCCGATCGAAGCCCTGCCTCAGGACATGCGGGACTACTGGCTGAGCCAGGTGGCAGAAGCGCAGAAAATCAGTGTCATATTGGAACTGCACAGGGGCGAAGTTCTGGCCCTGATCGCAATGTCGTTCGTCACCATGGCAGCCGCCCTGATCTTTGCAGTCAGGTCGCCTTTCAGATTGGAATACGCCCTGTTTCTGGCACTGATCGTGACCGGCCTGGTGGTGTTCCTCTATCAGTCCAGAATGATGACGTTCCTGGGTGTTTCGCTGGTGGCTGTCCAGGCGCAGATCCTGCGTGTCCTGTACACCCGCTATGCGAGCAGTCGCCGCGCGGTATCTGGGCTTGCGATGGTTGCTTTTGTTCTCTGCATCTCACCGAAAATCGGTGCAAGTATCGAGGAACAACTGGGGCGTTTTGCCGGGCCGTCTCTTGCCGCACCGGCGCTGCCGGCCCGGCAGTCACGGCAAAACTCCGGGGCATCCTGCAAAACGCCCGAAGCCTATGCGGCCCTGCGTGATCTTCCAGCCGGGAGAGTTCTTGTTGATTTCGACTTTGCCGCAAACGTTCTGCGCCGTACCGACCATTCTGTTCTGGCGGGCAATTACCATCGGAATCAGGCTGGAATTCTGGCGCAGATCGAACTGTTCCGCTCGGACGCCTCTCAGATCGGATCACGTCTGACTGAGCTGGATGTGGATTACGTCATGCTCTGCACGTCCGCTCCTCGTGCCGAATTCTGGTTCTGGGCCTCACAGGGTCGTGGTTTGCAATCGCACTTGGTTGCAGGTGAAATCCCTGACTACCTAATGCGGGTACAAACTACGGAAGATGCGGCGTTCCAGGTCTACAAAGTGACTGCACTACGCTAGGCCGGACAAAACCTGCCATCAAGCGTGGCGTTTCACGATCACCGACCCAACGGAATACCCAGCTCCAAAGGAACATATCAGGCCAAGATCCCCTTCCTGCAAGTCGTCGGAATACTTCGAAAACGCGATGATCGACCCCGCAGATGACGTGTTGGCATAATCCTGAAGGATGTTTGGTTGCTCGCCCGCCTCGGGTTCGCGGCCCAGAACCTTTTTGCCGATGAAGTCGTTCATCGTCTTGTTGGCCTGATGCAGCCACAGGCGTTTCAGGTCGGTGTCTCTGATCCCTTCGGCATTCATATGGTCGCTGATATGCTTGCTGACCATCGGCAGTACTTCCTTGAACACTTTCCGACCGTTTTGCATGAACTGCATGTCACGCCGGTCGGCCAGCCCGTCAGGGAGTGAGCGGCGCAGAAAGCCGTTGTTGTTACGAATATTGTTGGAAAACACCGTGGCGCAACGCGTCGACAAGATCTCGAAATGCGGCCCCTGGGCGTCTTCGATCCGTTCGATCAGCGTCGCTGTTGCCACATCGCCAAAGATGAAATGACAATCCCGGTCGCGCCACTCCAGATGGCCCGAGCAGATTTCGGGGTTCACCACCAACGCCGCACGCACCGATCCCGACCGCACCATATCCGCCGCAGCCTGAATGCCGAACGTGGCCGACGAACAGGCGACGTTCATGTCAAAGCCGAATCCGTCGATTCCCAGTTCCTGCTGAATTTCTATCGCAATTGCCGGATAGGCGCGCTCGTGGTTCGAGGCCGCGCAGATCACCAGATCAACATCCGCCGCGGTGCGCCCCGCCTGTGCCAGCGCCTTGTTGCAGGCGTCCACCGCCATCTCGGTCATGATGCCGGGTTCGTCATCGCTGCGCTGCCGCAGAGACGGGTGCATCACGTCCGGGTCCAGCACACCGCTCTTGTCCATCACGTAACGGTTCTCGATCCCTGATGCCTTGACGATGAACTCTTCAGATGAATGCTGCATCGGCTCCATCTGTCCGGCGGCGATGGCTTCGGCATTCTTCGCGTTCTGTTTGTCGGCATAAGCGTTGAATGCCTCGACAAGCTCGGCATTGGTGATGACGTTCTGAGGCGTGAAGACACCGGTACCGGTGATGGCGGGGGTATACATGGCGGGCCCTGAATGTTTCGGATTTGCCCAAAATGCAGTCATGGTGTGATTTGATCAAGGCATGTTGACCTAAGGGAATGCGCGCGGCGCGGCAGTTTCATATCTTGAATAGTTCAGAAACTGAAGTATATGACCCCTCCAAGCGCGCGGAGATCCCCCATGCCCGACGATATCAGTACCAGACTTGGCCGCCTCAGCCCCGAGATTCAGGCGATCATGGGGGTGTATGCCCTGTACTGGAAACTGGAAGAGACATTTGACTGCATCGAGACCGACCTGAGCCACCCCGAATGCCACATGCTGATCAAGCTGGATCAGCCGAAACGCATGGGGGTCCTGGCTGCTGACATGCTGAGCGTACCGTCCACAATCACCGCAACCGCGGATTCCCTGGAAAAAGCAGGCTATCTGACGCGCGAGCATGACCCCGAAGACCGCCGCGCCTGGTTGCTGGTGCTGACCGAGCAGGGTGAAGAGGTCCGCAACATGCTGGTGGCCGAGGCCGGAGACCTGTTTCACAGGGCCTCGGGCCTGAACGAAGAAGAAACAGCCGAATTCGCGCGACTGGCGCGCAAAATCCGTGACAACGTTTTGAAAACGGGAATTCCCGAGGGACTGAAGAAATGAAACTCCTGACCTCTCTGGGCCTTGCACTGGCCGTTCTGGCAACTCCGATTGCCGCTCAAGATACTCAGAAACCGGTAAAGCTGATGCAGGTGCGCGAAACGGCGCCCGGCTTCACCCGACAGTTTTTCGGCCGTGTTGCGGCGCGGCAGACGGTCGATCTTGCCTTTCAGGTCGCCGGTCAGATCGTCGAGATGCCGGTCAACGAAGGGTTTGTCATCGCCAAAGGCGGCCTGATTGCGCGACTGGATCAGGAACCATTCGAACTGCGGCTTGAGCGGGCGCAGCTTCAAAAGGAACAAGCCGACCGAACCGTAGCGCGCCTGTCGCGTTTGCGTGGCACCACGGCCAGTCAGGTGGCGGTCGATGACGCAGAGACCGAAGCGCAACTGGCCGCGATCGCTCTGCGCGACGCGGAATACGAGCTGGAGCACGCAACACTGACCGCGCCATTTGACGCGCTGGTCTCCAGCCGCGCGGTCGAGGCTTTCACCACCGTATCGGCAGGCACGCCCATCGTCCGCATTCACGACATGTCCGAATTGCGCATCGAGGTCGACGTTCCCGAGATCCTGTTTCAACGCTCAGGCCAGAATGACGACATCACCATCACTGCCAAGTTCCCCGTAAGTGATGAAGTCTTCCCGTTGGAAATTCGTGAATTCGACGCTGAAACCTCCAGCGTCGGGCAGACCTTCCGCATCCAGTTCGGCCTGACCCCGCCCGAGGGGCTGCAAATTCTTCCCGGCTCGTCCGTCACCGTCAACGTAAAGGTTCAGGATGAACGCACAGGCATTGTTGTGCCAGCGACGGCCGTTGTTGCTGATGCAACAGGCGAGCTGAGCGTCATGGTGTTCTCGCCGGTTGGTGCGGATGAAGGCACGGTCCGCCGCGTTCCGGTGACGATTGAGCCCACGCAGACGGGCGATGTTCGGGTTTTGACGGGCTTGTCCGACGATGACGAAGTTGTTGTGGCTGGCGGCGCCGTGCTGACAGACGGTCAGCCCGTGCGCCGGTTCACCGGCTTCGCGAACTGAGGGGCTGACAGATGAACATCGCGCGCGCCTCGATTGATCGACCGCTTTACACATGGCTGATTATCCTAATCGCTCTGTTTGGGGGCATCTGGGGGTTCACGTCGCTTGGTCGCTTGGAAGACCCGGCTTTCACCATCAAGAACGCGGTCATCGCCACGCAGTATCCCGGTGCGACGGCGGAACAGGTGGCGCTGGAAGTGTCCGAGCCCTTGGAATCTGCGATCCAGCAAATGGGCGAGGTGGATGTCATCACCTCGGTCAACCAACCCGGACAATCGTTGATCGAGGTAGAGATCAAGTCGACTTACGACGGCACCGAACTGCCCGATATCTGGACCCGCCTGCGGGCCAAGGTGCGTGATGCCGCCCGCGGGCTTCCGTCGGGTGTCAGCCAACCTTACGTGAATGACGGGTTCGGTGATGTATTCGGCCTGTTCTATGCCGTGACCGCCGAAGGGTTCTCGGACGCCGAAAAGCATGAATTGGCAACGTTTCTGCGACGGGAATTGCTGACCGTGGACGGCGTCGCCGATGTCGAGGTTCAGGGCCTGCCGGACGAGGCGATTTTTGTCGAACCCGACCTTGCGATTTCGGTGAACCAGAACGTCCCGCTTCAAGCAATCAACGAAGCTATCGCCAATGCGGACTCGGTGAATTCCTCGGGGTCCTTACGCTCTGAAAACGACCGCACCACCATTCTGACCGCCGAAGGCTCGGACAGTGTCTCGGCCATTGCGGGCCTGTCCGTCGGCTCGCAAGGGCAGGTGATCAACCTGTTCGACATGTCCGATGTCTATCGCGCGCGTCAGAACGATCCGGACATCGTGATCCGGTATAACGGTACCGAAGCGTTCACCCTCGGCATCGCTGGTCTGGCCACGGAAAACATCGTCGAGGTCGGCAAACGGGCTGACGCCAAATTTGCTGAGCTGGAGACGAACATCCCCTTCGGGGTCGATATTCTGCCGATCTACCAGCAACATGTGGTGGTCGAGCAGGCCTCGAACGACTTCCTTGTCAATCTGGCCATGTCAGTGACGATTGTGGTCGCCGTGCTGGGTATCTTCATGGGGTGGCGCGCGGCCATCGTCGTCGGCTCGACATTGCTGCTGACAGTGGTCGGCACGCTTCTGTTCATGTCGCTGTTTTCAATCGAGATGGAGCGGATTTCGCTGGGTGCACTGATCATCGCCATGGGGATGCTTGTAGACAATGCCATCGTCGTGGCCGAGGGGATGCAGATCGCGATGCTGCGCGGAAAAAATTCGCGCGATGCGGCGGAAGATGTGGCGGCAAAAACCCAGATCCCCCTTCTGGGGGCCACCGTGATCGGCATCATGGCCTTTGCCGGGATCGGGCTCAGCCCGGATGCGACGGGTGAGTTTCTGTTTTCTCTGTTTGCGGTGATCGGTATCTCATTGCTGCTCAGCTGGATACTTGCCATCACTGTGACGCCCTTGCTTGGCCACTATTTCTTCAAGCAAGGCAAGGAAGGTGAGATCGACGCTTACGGAGGCATCCTGTTCCGCACCTATGGTGCGATCCTGCGCTTTGCGCTGCGCTTCCGCTGGCTGGTTGTTGCCGGGCTCGTTGGAGTAACGGTGGTGTGCTACGCCGGGTTTGGGCTGATGAAACAGCAGTTCTTCCCCAATTCGAACACGCCTTTGTTCTTTGTGCATTACAAGCTGCCACAGGGCACACCGATTGCACGTACGGCGCAGGATATGGCGGTGTTCGAAGACTGGCTGGCCCAACGCGAAGATGTGGTTTCGGTCACGACATTCGTCGGTCAGGGGGCAACCCGGTTCATGCTGACCTATTCGGCGGAAAAACCGAACCCGAGCTATGGCCACATGATCATCCGCACGGAAAGCCTGGATGACATCCCGGCATTGCAGGCGGACCTGGAAGCGTTCGGGTCGGTCCAGTTCCCGGAAGGAGAGTTCGGAACCAAGCGTCTGGTCTTTGGCCCCGGTGGCGGCGATCCGATTCAGGCCCGGTTCTCGGGCAGCGATCCGGTGGTTCTGCGACAACTTGCGGACGAGGCCGTGCAGCGCATGGCAGCGGCGTCGCCCAACGCGCTGCTCGTTCATCATGACTGGCGCGAACAGGAACTGGCGGTGCAACCGATCTATGCCACAGAACGGGCGCAGACCGCGGGTGTCACGCGCGAGGATATCGCGGCCACCCTACAATTCTCGACCGACGGCATCACCGGCGGCGTGTTCCGCGAACGGGATCGTTTGATTCCGATCATCCTGCGCCGACCGGCTGATGGAGATTACTCGATTGTCGATCAGGTGGTGTACTCGGATCAGTCCGGGAAATTTGTACCAATCGAACAGATGGTCGATGGATTCGAGTACAAATCCCTCAATACGCTGGTTCACCGTCGCGACCGTGTTCTGACCATCACCGTCGGCGCTGACATCCCGCCCGATCTGACGGCTGCACATGTGCATGCCGAAGTGCGGGACGCCATCGAGGCAATCGAACTGCCACCGGGCTACAAGATGGAATGGGGTGGCGAGTTCGAAAACTCGCGCGATGCGCAGGAAAGTCTGGGTAAGCAATTGCCGCTGAGCCTGCTGATAATGGTGTTGATCTCGGTTCTGCTGTTCAATGCAATCCGTCAGCCGATCATCATCTGGCTGCTGGTTCCGATGTCGGTAAACGGCGTGGTGATTGGCCTGTTGGGAACAGGTTTGCCCTTCACCTTTACGGCCCTTCTGGGTCTGCTCAGCCTGTCGGGAATGTTGATCAAGAACGGTATCGTTCTGGTGGAAGAGATCGACCTTGTTCGCGCCACGGGTAAACCCCTGCGCGAGTCCATCGTCGAAGCCTCCGTCTCACGTTTGCGTCCTGTTATGCTGGCGGCCATCACGACCATTCTGGGTATGGCGCCTTTGCTGACGGACGCGTTCTTTGTCTCGATGGCGGTGACGATCATGGGCGGGCTGGCTTTTGCGACCGTCCTGACAATGGTTGCCGCGCCGGTGTTCTACCTGCTCTTCTTTGCGCGGGATGAAAAACGCGAGGCACAGGCAGTCTGAAAACGGTCTGTGACCGGGTCCGGGCTTGATCGGACGGACCCGGTTGGATCAGATCAATGGGACAAACGGCACATCACATGCAGCCAGAACTGTATGTAACGTGAGAACCAGAAATATGCGCATTGATCCACTTTCCTTGTGCCCGAATTAGATGCGCGCCCGTTGAGATCAGGTCAACGGGCGCGCATCTGTACGTTCATGAATGAGCCAATTGTGGCTCAGGCCAAGCAAGTTAACCCTGAAGGGATTTCACCTCGACATCCCCTTCAGCCTGCGCCTTGATTGCCAGAGCGGCAGCATGGCTTGCGGCCGCAGTGGTGTAATACGGGATCTTGTCATAGAGCGCGATGGACCGGATGGCCTTGCTGTCCTCTACCGCCTGTGCGCCTTCGGTGGTGTTCATCAGCAGTTGAACCTGACCGTCTTTCAGCATGTCGACCACGTCCGGGCGACCCTCATAGACCTTGTTGACCACATCGCATGGCACACCCTGTTCCGCCAGCCAGCTTTGCGTGCCGCGGGTGGCGACCAGCGTGAAGCCTTGTTCGACCAGAACCTGTGCGGCCTCAAGCATCGCCGCGCCCTTGTCGGCATCCTTGATCGAAATAAAGGCCCGGCCCGAGGTCGGCAGGACCATGCCCGCGCCCATCTGCGCCTTGAGGAAGGCGCGCGGGAAATCGCGGTCCCAGCCCATGACCTCGCCGGTCGAGCGCATTTCCGGACCCAGGATCGTGTCGACGCCCGGGAAACGGGCGAAGGGCAGAACCGCCTCTTTCACCGAGAACCACGGCATATCAGGGTCGGCCAGCGTCATCTGATCGGCGATCTTGGTGTCGTCCACGGTCTTGTATGGCGGGCGCTGCGGGAAACTCGCCAGCTTTTCGCCTGCCATGACGCGCGCGGCGATGGACGCAATCGCACTGTCGGTGGCCTTTGCCACGAACGGCACGGTGCGCGAGGCGCGCGGGTTCACCTCGATCAGGTAGATCTCGTCATCCTTGATCGCGAACTGGACATTCATCAGGCCGACAACGTTCAGCGCCTTGGCCAGCTTGAACGTCTGATCCTTGATCTGCCCGATGATCTCTTTCGACAGTGAATAGGGCGGCAGCGAGCAGGCCGAGTCGCCCGAGTGAACGCCGGCTTCTTCGATATGCTGCATGATGCCCGCGACGTGTACATCGGTGCCATCGCACAGGGCATCGACATCCAGTTCCACGGCGCCAGACAGATAGCTGTCCAGCAGAACCGGGCTGTCGCCCGAGACCACCACGGCTTCGTTGATGTAGCGTCTCAACTGATCCATATCGCGCACGATTTCCATCGCACGGCCGCCCAGTACGTAAGAGGGGCGGATGACCAGTGGGAAGCCGATCTCTTCGGCAATCTCCAGCGCCTGTTCGTCGGTCGAGGCGATGCCATTTTTTGGCTGTTTCAGGCCCAGTTCATTGACCAGCGCCTGGAACCGCTCGCGGTCTTCGGCCAGGTCGATGGCATCCGGAGTGGTGCCCAGGATCGGAATACCTTCGGCTTCCAGTGCGTTGGCCAGTTTCAGGGGGGTTTGACCACCGTACTGAACGATCACACCGTGCAGTGTTCCGTTTTCCTGTTCCTTGGTCAGGATTTCCATGACGTGTTCGAAAGTCAGCGGTTCAAAATACAAACGATCCGAGGTGTCGTAGTCGGTCGACACGGTCTCGGGGTTGCAGTTGATCATGATGGTTTCATAGCCTGCTTCGGTCAGCGCAAAACAGGCGTGGCAGCAGCAATAGTCGAACTCGATGCCTTGACCGATCCGGTTTGGGCCACCGCCAAGGATGACGACTTTCTTACGGTCAGACGGACGCGCCTCGCATTCTACGTCACCCATCATGGGGGCTTCGTAGGTCGAGTACATATAGGGCGTCTGCGCCTCGAACTCGGCGGCGCAGGTGTCGATGCGTTTGAACGCGGCTGTAACGCCCAGATTGCGGCGCGCCCGGCGGATGTTGTCTTCGTCGCGGCCCGTCAGGTTGCCCAGACGCGCATCGGTGAAGCCCAGCATTTTCAGCTTTCGGATGCCGTCCTCGGTGACGGGCAGACCGTCTTTACGGACCTGACGTTCTGCCTCGATAATCTCGCGGATGCGGGCCAGGAACCACGGGTCGAACTTGGTGACACCAAATATCTCGTCATCGGTCAGGCCATGACGCATCGCTTGCGCGATGGTGCGCAGACGGTCAGGCGTTTGCTGGCTGATCGCTTTGATCACGGCGGCCTTGTCGTCGGCTTCGTCCCACAGGCCCACGTTCAGGCCGGGGATTTCGATCTCATCAAAGCCGGTCAGGCCCGATTCCATCGACGCCAGAGCTTTCTGCATCGATTCGTGGATCGTGCGGCCGATGGACATCGCCTCACCCACCGACTTCATAGCGGTGGTCAGGTAGGGTTCCGAGCCGGGGAATTTCTCGAACGCGAATTTCGGAATCTTGGTGACAACATAATCGATGGTCGGCTCGAACGAGGCGGGCGTGACCTTGGTGATATCGTTGTCCAGCTCGTCCAGCGTGTAGCCAACGGCCAGCTTGGCTGCGATCTTGGCAATCGGGAAACCGGTCGCTTTCGAGGCCAATGCAGAAGACCGGGACACGCGCGGGTTCATCTCGATCACGACCATGCGGCCGTCTTCGGGGTTGATGGCCCATTGCACGTTCGAACCACCGGTTTCGACGCCGATCTCGCGCAGAACGGCAATCGAGCCGTTGCGCATGATCTGGTATTCCTTGTCGGTCAGCGTCAGGGCAGGGGCCACGGTGATCGAGTCACCTGTGTGCACGCCCATCGGATCGACGTTTTCGATCGAGCAGACGATGATGGCGTTGTCGGCGGTGTCGCGCACCACCTCCATCTCGTATTCCTTCCAGCCCAGCAGGCTTTCATCGACAAGGATCTGGTTTACCGGCGAGGCATCCATGCCAGAGCGGCAGAAATGGATGTAATCCTCACGGTTGTAGGCCACGCCACCGCCGGTCCCGCCCAGCGTAAAGGCCGGACGGATGATGGCGGGCAGGCCGATTTCATCCAGCTCATCCAGCGCCATCTGCACACCGGCGTCCAGATCGGTGGTTCCGTCTTCGCGCCTGGGGGCGGTCACGATGGTCGCCTTGGGGTTTTCCAGACCCAGTCGATCCATCGCCTCGCGGAACAGCTTGCGGTCCTCGGCCATTTCGATGGCCTCGCGCTTGGCGCCGATCATCTCGACGCCGAATTTCTCCAGCACGCCCATCTCTTCCAGTGCCAGCGAGGTGTTCAGGCCGGTCTGCCCGCCCATGGTAGGCAACAGGGCGTCGGGGCGTTCTTTCTCGATGATCTTGGCGACAACCTCGGGCGTGATCGGCTCGATATAAGTGGCATCTGCCAGGCCGGGGTCGGTCATGATCGTCGCCGGGTTTGAGTTCACCAGAATAACCCGGTAGCCTTCTTCGCGCAGGGCCTTGCAGGCCTGAGCGCCGGAATAGTCGAATTCGCAGGCCTGACCGATAACAATGGGGCCCGCCCCAATGATCATGATCGACTGGATGTCGGTTCTTCTCGGCATGGCCTTGTTCCTTCGATTGTCCGCGAGTCAGGGCACCGCCCCAGCGCCCAAATTGTCCTGCGTTATAGGGACCGCGCAAAAAGGTGCAAGAGGTATCGGAAACAGGGGCGAAATTGCCGCTTTCCCCTCTTTCACTTGGCAGAGTATTCTCTATACGGCCCCTCACGGCAAATGAGGATGCAAGTGCGTATTCGTTTCGATCAGGGACCGGCCGGGCGAGGAACCCGGTTTCAGCGTCCGTCTCAGGTGATCCGCGCGGATGTGGCGGAAGACGTGCCCCAGGCTCTGGCGGCACTGGACGAGGCGCGCGCAGGTGGTGCCTGGCTGGCAGGGTATGCCAGTTACGAGCTGGGCTATGCGCTCGAGCCCCGGCTCAACGGTCTTTTGCCGGAAGAACGACGTCTGCCTTTGGTGTGCTTTGGGGTCTATGATGCACCGGATCGGGTCGCCCTTCCGTCGCCTGCGGGTGACGTGGGCGCATTCCGGCCCCGCTGGGATGAAGCGCGTTACAGCAAGGCGTATCAGACCGTGCATGACGCCATCGGTGCTGGTGACATCTATCAGGCCAACCTGACCTTTCCGATTGATCTGACCGTCTCGGGCAACAGCGAAACGCTCTATGCCGCGCTGGCGGTGGGGCAGCCAGTAGGCCACGGAGCGCTGGTGCAGCAGGATGGGTTGCCCGATCTGCTCAGCCGCTCGCCGGAGTTGTTTTTCCGCACCGATGAGGGTGGACGGATCGAAACCCGACCGATGAAGGGCACGCAACCGCGCAGTGAAGACCCGGATGAGGACGCGCGCCGCCGGGCTTTTCTGACCACGGACGAAAAGAATCGGGCCGAGAATCTGATGATTGTTGACCTGCTGCGAAACGACATCAGCCGCGTCGCGCTGCCCGGATCCGTTCATGTGCCTGACCTGTTCCGGGTGGAAACCTATGCCACCGTACATCAGATGGTCTCGCTGGTGCGGGCGCAGCTGCACAAATGCGTGGGGTTGGGTGAAATTCTGACAGCACTGTTTCCCTGCGGGTCGATCACCGGAGCCCCCAAGATCCGCGCGATGGAAATTCTGGCGGAACTGGAGCCATGGGCGCGCGACATCTATTGCGGTACAATTGGCTGGGCCGCACCTGATGGCCGGTCCGAGTTCAACGTGGCCATCCGCACCTTGATGCTTGAAGATGATCACGCCACTCTGAACGTAGGCGGTGGCGTCGTTTGGGACAGCACCGCCCCATCAGAGTATGAGGAGGCGTTATGGAAAGCCCGCTTCGCCCGCCAGCTGAACCTGATTTCAGCCTGATCGAAACACTGGCCCTCCGGCCAGGTCAAGGCTTTGTAAGGCTGGACCGCCATCTTGCACGAATGGCCCGCACTGCGCGGGTGTTTGAGATTCCTTTCAATCCGGATGAAGCGACCGCCCGGCTGAAAAGCGCGGCTTGCGACACCCCGCTGCGTTGCCGCCTTACGCTGGATGTGTCGGGTTCGGTCGATCTGACAACCGGCGAACTGGTGGACAATCCCAGGATCTGGCGCGTCGCTCTGTCAAATCAGCGTCTGGCTTCGAATGACCTTTGGTTGCGTCACAAGACCACGCGCCGTGCGCTCTACGACTCTTCGCGCGCTGCACTGCCAGAGGGGGTGAATGAGCTGTTGTTTCTGAATGAACTGGATGAGCTGTGTGAAGGCACCATCACGAATTTGTTTTTGAAAATGCCTGATAGCCGGGTTCTGACACCCGCTCTGTCCAGCGGGCTTTTGCCGGGGATACTGCGGGAAGAACTGCTGGATAATGAAACGGTCACCGAAGCCGTTCTGACCTTGACCGACCTGAAAAACGCCCAAACTGTATACATGGGCAATTCATTGCGCGGACTGATCGAGGTGGAGCTTATAGACAGGTGACAAAAAACAGCACGATGGTCGGACCGCCGGTAGCATTGCGACGGCTGCGGCTGGAATTCGGCATCTTCTATATCGGCTTCCCGTTGCTGATCGCTGTTCTCTTTCCACCGAACTGGATGTTTCCGGCCCTGTTTGCACTGACCGGGCTAGGGATCGTTCTTCTGCACCGGACGCCCGGATTTCAATGGGCTGAGCTTCGTTATGGCTGGGCCAGCTGGACCCTGCGCGAGATTGCTCTGTTCTCTGCCATCGTGACCGTCTTTTGCGTAGGGCTGATACAGATCACACGTCCGGATGCCGCGTTCTTCCTGCTTATGCACCGCCCCGAAATGCTGGCCCTCATCTGGGTCGGCTACCCACTTTTGTCAGCGCTGCCACAGGAGCTGCTGTTCCGCCCTTTGTTCTTTCGCCGCTATCACGCGATCCTGCCAGAAGGGCGCGCGGCCTATCTGCTGAACGCGGCCATATTCTCGTTCGCACACCTGATGTACTGGAGTTGGATCGTCGCCCTGATGACACTTGTCGGCGGGCTACTGTTCACCTGGGCCTACCGGCAGCGCGGGTCATTCTTCTATGCGGTACTGCTGCACGCGATTGCAGGCAATATCATCTTTGCGGTGGGGCTGGGTGTCTATTTCTACTCAGGCAATGTGCAAAGGCCGTTTTGAAAGGGCGACCCGCCTTGACTTTCCGGGTCTGACAGGGTGTATCGGCGCGACGAATTCTGCGCCCGAAGGGATATTCCATGCACGCCTACCGCAGCCACACCTGCGCCGCCTTGACCGCCGCCAATGTTGGAGAAACCGTTCGCCTGTCCGGTTGGGTGCATCGGGTTCGAGATCATGGGGGCGTGCTGTTCATCGACCTGCGCGACCATTTCGGCGTAACTCAGATCCTGTGCGACGGCGACAGTGCCGCCTTTGCCGAGTTGGAAAAGGTGCGGTCTGAATGGTGTATCCGCATCGACGGCACCGTCAAAGCCCGCGACACGGACCTGGTGAACCCGAAACTGCCCACCGGCGAGATTGAAGTTTATGTACGCGAGCTGGAAGTTCTGGGAGCCGCCGACGAATTGCCGCTGATGGTCTTCGGTGATCAGGAATACCCCGAGGAAACCCGCCTGCGCTATCGCTATCTGGACCTGCGCCGCGAGGCTATGCAGCAGAACATGACCCTGCGCTCGGACGTTGTCGCATCCATGCGTAAAAGGATGTGGGATCAGGGTTTCCGCGAATATCAGACGCCGATCATCACCGCGTCCTCACCGGAAGGCGCGCGCGACTTTTTGGTGCCTTCGCGTCTGCACCAGGGCAAGTTCTACGCGCTACCGCAGGCCCCGCAGCAATTCAAACAGCTGATCATGGTGTCGGGCTTTGACAAGTATTTCCAGATCGCGCCGTGTTTCCGTGATGAAGACCCGCGTGCTGACCGCTCGCCCACCGATTTCTACCAGCTTGACCTTGAGATGTCGTTTGTCGAGCAGCAGGATGTGTTCGACACGATCCAGCCCGTTCTAACCGGTGTGTTCGAAGAGTTCGGCGGGGGCCGCAAGGTTGATCAGGAATGGCCGCAGATTTCCTACAAGGATGCAGCGCTCTGGTACGGCACCGACAAGCCCGACCTGCGGAACCCTATCAAGATGCAGGTTGTATCTGAGCATTTCCGTGGTTCTGGCTTTGCGATATTCGCCAAATTGCTAGAGCAGGAAGGCACCGAAATCCGAGCCATCCCGGCCCCAACTGGTGGCAGCCGTAAGTTCTGTGACCGTATGAACGCCTTTGGCCAAAAAGAAGGTCTGCCGGGCATGGGCTATATCTTCTGGCGCGATCAGGGTGAAGGGATGGAGGCTGCGGGTCCGCTGGCCAAGAACATCGGCCCCGAGCGCACCGAGGCAATCCGTCAGCAATTAGGTCTGGGCGTAGGCGATGCAGCCTTCTTCCTGGGTGGCAGGCCGAAGGCCTTTGAAAAGGTCGCCGGTAAGGCACGCGACGTGATCGGTGAGGAATTGAACTTGACCGAAAAAGACCGCTTTGCCTTTGCGTGGATCGTGGACTTCCCGATTTACGAGCAGGATGAAGAAACCGGCGCGATCGACTTTGAACATAACCCTTTCTCGATGCCGCAGGGCGGCATGGACGCGTTGCAGGGCAACCCGCTGGATGTGCGCGGTTATCAGTATGATCTGGCGTGTAACGGGTACGAGCTGGTTTCAGGCGCGATCCGAAACCACAAGCCGGAAATCATGCTGAAGGCCTTTGAATTGGCTGGCTACGGCGAGGATGAAGTGAAATCCCGCTTTGGCGCCCTGTTCAACGCCTTCCACTACGGCGCACCGCCACACGGTGGTTGCGCGGCGGGTATCGACCGGATCGTGATGTTGCTGGCGGACGAGGCCAATATCCGCGAAGTCATGATGTTCCCGATGAACCAACGCGCTGAAGATCTGATGATGGACGCACCTTCGGATCCGACCTCGGATCAGTTGATGGAGCTGGGTCTTCGCATTATCCCTCAGGACTGATCACTGACCGCCCGCTAAAAAGCGGGCGGTATTTCCACGCAGGTTTCGCGTGTCAGTCCAGCGGATTTTTCAGATTGTTCCGATTGACACGAATGGAACGTGCAGCATGCCGTGTCTGGCGGTAAAACCAAACGCACAAAAGGGTCGCAGTAATGAAATAGGCTGTGACCATTTCAAATTGCCTCTCGCAGTTCCAGACGGTTCTGTACCATCCCGGCAACCTGCGCTGCCTGCACGGTGATCGGTGTCCCGTTTGCGCGTGACAGTGCCAACTTTCGCGCGGCTTCCGCCAGGGGTCTGTCGTCTGCCTCGCGCGCGACTCCCTGTAGGAACTGTGCAGCGTAGTCCAATGTGCGAAGATCGTTGGGACCTGCGAGCACATCGGCGATGTGGGCCATGTCGTCCTGATAGGCCAGAGGGTCCGGGTGGATGATTTCATCGCGTACCGCATGCAACCCGCAAGGCCGCCGATCTTCTGGTAGGCGTTCCAGAATGGATTCCTGAAAATAAGACATTGATTTTAGAGGCTTGGACAAAAATCCATCCGCTCTGGCCGCAAGAGCCCCGTCTTCGCTGGCGTCATCGGCCGACAGGCCCATGATGACGCTGATACGGGGCGTGGCATCCGCCAATTCGGCGATCAGTTCGGCACCGGACCCGTCCGGCAGGCCCATATCGACCAGTATGACCGAAGGCCGATAGATCTGCAGATGCCTTCGGGCCGATTTCAGACAATCCGCGCGGCGAATACGTGCGCCGCTGTGCAGGCACATCAGGCGGATAGCATCGCAAGCGTACCGGCTGTCTTCGACAACCAGTATGGTCTGACCCAGCAAGGGTCGAGTCGCGGTAGGCGCGGCGGTGGTGGTGGCAAGTAGGCCCGAATCGTCCATGGCAGCTCTCCTATGCAGCAGATGCCTCACGTTAGGAACTTTTGGCTAACACGACGTTAACGCGCGATTTGGCGCACTTGTCCTTTGGCGGATCAGCCCCCATAACCCAACCAACGCAGGACAGCAGGAGTGAAACATGATTGGACGCCTGAACCACGTAGCCATCGCCGTACCCGATCTTGAAGCGGCGTCCGAGCAATACCGCAATGCGCTGGGCGCCAAGGTCGGCGCACCGCAGGATGAGCCGGATCACGGTGTCACGGTTGTGTTCATCGAGTTGCCAAACACCAAGATCGAACTTTTGTACCCACTGGGCGATGACAGCCCGATCAACGGGTTTTTGGAAAAGAACCCGTCCGGCGGCATCCACCATGTATGTTATGAGGTCGAGGATATCATCGCTGCCCGCGATCATCTGAAAGCAACCGGCGCGCGTGTTCTGGGATCAGGTGAGCCCAAGATCGGTGCGCATGGAAAACCGGTTCTGTTTCTGCATCCCAAGGATTTCAACGGCTGCCTGGTCGAACTGGAGCAGGTGTAATCCCCCACCCTCGGAGGGCCTGAAATGACCATTACTGCCGCACTGGTGTTGTTCGCCGTCATCTGGTTCATGACGTTGTTGGTGGTGCTGCCCATTCGCATCAAAACCCAGGGCGATCTGGGTGATATCGTTCCCGGCACGCATGCGGGCGCGCCGGAAGTGCATCACATGAAAAGAAAGATGTGGATCACCACCGGTATCTCTGTGGTTCTGTGGGCGATCATCGCCGGGATCATCCTGTCGGGCGTGATCTCAGTGCGGGATTTCGACTGGCTGAATCAGCTGGAGCCAAGGTAATCCCCGTCAGGCCTATTGGCCGGACACGGCGTGATATATATGGGTGAACGTGGCGGCCCCGATGATCGGGATCACCAGGTTCACCAGCGGCACTGAAAGAGGAATGGCCATCAAGGTGCCCGCCACCCAGATCGTTGTCGAGTGTTTGGACCGCAGCTTGCGTGCCCCGTCGCGCCCGATTCTTCGCATCGCAACCAGGGTGAAGTATTCCCTCCCGAGCAAGAACCCGTTCATGGCCCAGAAGATGAAAGGCGCAAGCGGGGTGAAAATTGCGTACAGGATCAGCGCCAGCAGGTTTGCGACAATCAGAACTCCAAGAAAGCTGAGACCGTCCATAACCGCCTCTGAGACAGGGATGCGTCGTGCGGGCGGCAAAGCCGGAAAATGCTTGTCCTCAACCGCCTGTGCCACCTCGTCCAGAAAGATCGAGGTGATGGCCGATGCGACCGGCACCATCAGAAAAACAGGCAAAACAAGGACAAGGACGATACCGGAATAGTTCAGGACGTCGTTCAGCCACGGGACAGCACCCACAAATGGCAGAGAGATTTCACTGCCTGACAACCAGTTGATCAACCAAATCGCACCTGCACAGGCGAGAACCAGCAACAGAATGGTCAACCCCACACCGCGCAGCAAGACGGCCCGGAACTTGGGATCTCCGATCTGGCCAAGTGCGCTGAAAAAGGCGTTCAGGATAATCATTTCGTAACCCACTCTGTCAGCGCGGCCACATCGGGCCGCGGGCGTTCCGGCGGGGCCGTCCCCTCGGTGGCGATATGAATCAACCCGGCTACACGTTCGTTTTCAGCAAGTCCAAATGCGTCGACGCAGAATTCGCGATCATGTGTTTGCCAACCCGACAGCCAATTTGCGCCCCAGCCCGCAGCCAGCGCGGCGTTCAGCAGGGCCAGACAGACCGCGCCAGCGGAGTAGGTTTGTTCGATGGCCGGAATCTTCTCGGATGGTTTTTGAACCTCGATGATCGCAACTGCCAGATGCCCCATATCGAACTGGCTGCGGGCTTTGGTGATGTCTTCCGGGCTTTTGTTCAGCTTTTGTCCGCAGGTCTCGGTCAGAGCCGCCAGACGAGGCATGGCGCCCTTTTCGAGAACGATGAACCGCCACGGCTCCAGTTTGCCGTGATCGGGGCTGCGCGCTGCGGCCGTCAGCAGGGGCAGCAACTCTTCCCGGGTCGGGGCCGGTGCAATCAGTGTCTTGGCGGGCCGGGACCGGCGCGACTGTAAAAACTCCAGAGCGACGGGGTTATTCAGGGACATATGTTAACTTCCTTTACATCACGACTCTGTATCTTGGTCGGCGTTCAGCCCGTTTCAAGGGCGCGCCGATCGATTGCGTGGATCAATTTCATTCCGATGTCCTTCATGCAAGACTATTGAAAGAAGGGGGAAACAATGACGAAATCCAAACTGCGCGATTTGCCGGACCTCAGCGCGCTGGCGCGGGCAAAGGCTACGTTCAAACTGAAGGTGACGCCAAAGGCGGCCCGTGATCGCGTGATCGTTGAAGAAGATCAGATCAGGGTTTTCGTGACAGCCCCACCTGAAAACGGTAAAGCCAATAGCGCTGTGCAGTCACTACTTGCAAAATGCCTTGGTGTTGCGCCTTCAACCCTGACACTGAAACTCGGGCAATCCGCACGGATCAAGGTGTTTGTCTATGACCCCTGAGGCCCGGTTTCGCGAATCTGATAAACGCCTTCGGGTAGGTCCAGCGCGGCCGCCAGATCCCGCACCTGCTCCGGTGACAAAGTGATCCTTTGTATTTGATCCGTACGGGGATCCAGTTGCTCCAGCGTGACGCATTCGGCGAAATTATTGATCACAACATCTTCCTGCAAAGGTTTTTCACCTTCGTCCACAAGCGTAATGACCGTCGAGTCGAATTCATGCTCAATCGAAAACATGAGACCAGAGTGCAGGCCGCCGAGGCGCAATGCAAGCCGTTCGTTGAACCGGCGGTGTGGTTTCGCCGGTTCGCTCGTACTATGTTGAAATCACGGCCATTCGACCTCAAAGGATATGACATGCACAGATGGTTTGTTTTATTGCTGTCCCTGCTGCTTGCTGCGTGCGGAGAGGGGGCCTTGCGTGTCCAACCCGCCGAGGAATGGCTGGGGGATGAACCAGAGGCCGAACCCATGGTGCAAACCTTTCGCGAGGTCAGCCGGGCGGTCGGGGCCGAAGCCCGTAGCCAGTGCCTGAAACAGACGACTGGGCAGAATTGCGACTTCCGGATTCTTGTTGACCTGAACCCTCAGGCATCGGCCAATGCGTTTCAGACGCTGGACAACAAAAAGCAGCCGGTGATCATATTCACCCGCTCGATGATCGAATCCACCCAGAACGCGGATGAACTGGCGTTTGTCATGGGGCACGAAGCAGCCCACCACGTGTTGGGGCATATCGCCAGACAGAGTGAAATCGCCAGCGCCAGCGCGGCCGAGTTCGGGCGGGTGGCGCAGTTGCGTGGCGGGGACGCCGCTGCAATAGAGGAAGCGCAAAAGCTGGGTGCGCAGGTCGGTGTTCAGGCCTACGTGAAAGACTTTGAGCTGGAGGCAGACCAGTTGGGAACCATCATCACCTATAACGCGGGATACAATCCGTTGGTTGGGGCAAAATTCTTTGATCGGATCCCGGATCCCGGTGACAGATTTCTGGGAACCCACCCGCCAAATGCGCAACGCGTTCAGATCGTGCTGGAAACAGCAGAGCAACTGGGTCTGTCCCAATGACCGCGCTTACATGTCTGGGGGTTATCTTGACGGATCGCGGTTCGAAATACGCGGTGTCCGGGGCGCAGGTCACGACGCGGGCTGAAATCGACGCCGTTCTGGACGATTTGAAATCCGACAAGAGCTATGCCAAAGCCACCCATAACACCTGGGCTGCGGCTTTGCCGACCGGCGCGTTGAAAGCCGATGACGGGGAAAGCGGCGCGGGCATGGTGATCCTACGTATGATCGAACGCGCCGGGCTGAAAGATCATGTAATTATCGTGACGCGCTGGTACGGCGGCAAGAAACTGGGCGGGGATCGCTTTCGCCGTGTTCAGGATGCCACGCGGGCCTATCTGGATCACATCGGCGTCCAATCTTGACCTGAGTCAATGTTTGCCCTCGCGGATGCGCTACCCTTTGGACACAGCGTGAAAGCGAAAGGAAACAGCATGCCCACCCAAGAGACCCTGCGGCTGCATGCCGGATTGGTGGACGATATGGCCAGAATGCTGGACATTGATCTTGAGGAAGCCGCCATTGATGGCTCCGTTTCCGTGGACCAGATTTCTGACGCTGTTTTGCGCTGTACCGACTGCCCGAACCCGGATCACTGCAAGAGTTTGCTGAACAATCCCGGTTCTGCTCGGCGTACGCCCGAATACTGCCGAAATCAGGAATTGCTCGACAATCTCCTGCCTTAACATACAGGTGCGTCATGACACGTCTGGGCGAAATCATGACCCATCTGCGTTTGGTGTTGCGCATGGGGCGAGCAACCGGAACCGATTTGGCCGCAGCCTATCGGAGCGGTCATCTGAAACAAGAAGAATGGGCGGAAATCGTGCAGCAGTGCCGCGGCTGTTCCTGGGCCAAGGACTGCCCGGAGTGGTTGGAACGGCGTGAGCAGGTCGAACAGGCCCCGTTTTCATGCCCGAATCGCAAGTGTTTTGCCGCCCTCAAAGCCAAGCAGAAGGAGCACGCTTGATGTCTCAGGTCGCGTTAGGGGAAATCGAAAAGCATTTCTGGCTTACACGCTCGGTTTCGCGCTGTATGGGCATTTCCATGACCGAAGTGATGGCCGGCGGACGCCTTTCGCCGGAACAATACGCCGAGCTTGTCACGCGGTGCCGCGCTGCCGGATGTGACGTGCAATGCGAATACTGGCTGGCCCGGCAGCAGGGCCAGGCGGCCACGGCGCCGGATTTTTGCCCGAATGCCGAGACCTTGAATGGGCTGAAAACCTGATCAAAGCCCGCTGTGCGTTCCGTCGCACAAAGGCGGTTTCGAGCTGTGTTTGCACCCGCAAAAGAAGACCTTTTTACTTTTATCCGCTGTATATTTCACGGGTTCAAATCCGGTGCCTTTATGCGATCCGTCGCAAAACGGCTGGCGGCCGGATTTTCCGCAGGCGCACCAGAAATAGGTTTTCCCTTCGTCCACCTCGACCGGAAAAGGTGATTTCTGGGCAATGATGGGTGCGTCTGACATGTGGCTTCTCCGTCTTTTGCTGATCTCGCTGCAACAGTTTAGGGCGCTGACGCCAAAAGGATAGTTGCGACGCTGCAATGATCACCACTGCGGCCTCGGATTGGCATGGATTCGCTGTGACTCACAAAGACGTGATCGATTCAGTTGCCAGATTGTCGTTCAGCCCGTATTCTGAATCTGGCCCCGAAAAGCTGGGCAATATCAGAAAAGTAATAGAGGATTGACGGACATGAAACTGAAACTCGCTGCTGTTGGCGCATTTGCACTGATCCTGACTGCCTGCGCGCAGCAGGAAGAACCGACACCTGTTTACGTTCAGCCCAGCTATGACAAAGCCGGCACACCTAGCTGCCCGGGCGGTTATCAATTGGCCACAACCGAGGCTGGTCAGACGGTCTGCGACCCGATTACTCAATAAGCCATTCGCAGGCGGCCCGGATGCGGACCGCCTGCACCAATCTGGGGATTGCAGCCGCCATTCGAGGCGGTTTTTTCTTGCCTGCGTTTTGCGGCTATCGGGCAGGCTGCTTTTTGCAGTGCGCAAACACCGTTTAGTGCCTTTGGAAGCCGTAGGAATGCTTGAACTTGAATGATTTGAATTTGTGTCGCTTGACCGATCCATAGGGGATATGCGCGAGGACACGCCGTTTGGGGGCGGTGTATCGATAAACCGGGGTCGGCTTTTTGGTATGCACCTTGGGGTGCTTGGCATGTGACTTGGCTTTAGGGGCCACGAAATACCGGTTTATCTTGTGACGGCCGTTTTTATGAAAACTCAGATGTTTGCCGCCGGCCACAATAAATCCGGCAGAGCCGACCTGTGTGTGCTGGGCGTAACCGGGGGTGGCCAAGAAATGCGCGGCCATTAGGAAAATTACGCCGTTCAGGCCAAGCTTGAAGATACGGGACATAAAAACCTCCGTGTTCGGCTTTCAGTCCAAGATCGGGTCTGACCGCGTGTTCTGCCAATAAACTCGCTTCACGCTTTGTCCATATGACGTGTGTCTGACGCATTGTCAGACCTTAGACGGGCTTACCCCACAAATCGTATTCTCCGGCCTCGTCCAATTCGACCGTGACGATGTCACCGGGGTTGAGGTTTTCGAATCCTTCATCGATGAACAGGTTGCCGTCGATCTCGGGCGCGTCTGCCTTGGTGCGGCAGGTGGCGGCCTCGTTGTCGATCTCGTCCACGATCACCTCAAGCGTCTGTCCGACCTTCGCCTGCAACTTGGCCTCCGAGATCGCCTGTGCCTTTTCCATGAAACGATCCCAGCGCTCTTGCTTGATTTCTGCCGGGACGTGATCGGGCAGGTCGTTCGAGCGCGCGCCTTCGACGTTTTCATATTGAAAGCAGCCGACGCGATCCAGCTGCGCCTCATCCATCCAATCCAGCAGCGTTTGGAACTCGGTTTCGGTTTCGCCCGGATAGCCAACGATAAAGGTAGATCGCAGGGTGATATCCGGGCAGATCGCACGCCACGCCCTGATCTCATCCAGCGTTTTGGCCGCTGCAGCCGGGCGGGCCATGCGTTTCAGAACGTCCGGGTGGGCGTGTTGAAACGGGATATCCAGATAGGGCAGCACGTTGCACCCGGTATCAGCCATCAGCGGAATCAGGTCACGCACATGCGGATAGGGATACACATAGTGCAGCCGCACCCAGGCATCCATCTGCCCTAGCTCCCGCGCCAGATCAGTGATGTGGCTGCGCACCTCGCGGTCTTTCCACGGGTTCACGTCGTATTTGCGATCCAGCCCATAGGCCGAGGTGTCCTGCGAAATCACCAACAGCTCGCGCACGCCATTGTCGACCAGCTTTTCGGCCTCGCGCAGGACAGCATGGGCCGGACGGCTTGCCAGTTTGCCGCGCATGTCAGGAATGATGCAGAACTTGCACTTGTGGTTACAGCCCTCGGAAATCTTGAGATAGCTGTAGTGGCGCGGGGTCAGTTGCACGCTGCTGGCGGGTAACAGGTCCACGAACGGATCAGGATCGGGTGGCACGGCGGCGTGCACCGCATCCAGAACCTGCTCGTATTGGTGCGGGCCGGTGACAGCCAGGATGCGGGGGTGATGTTCGCGAATGTAATCCGGTTCTGCGCCCAGACAGCCGGTCACGATGACCTTGCCGTTTTCCACCAGCGCCTCTCCGATCGCGTCCAGCGATTCCGCCTTGGCGCTGTCAAGGAACCCGCAGGTGTTCACAATGACGGCATCGGCCCCGGCATAATCTGGCGAAATGCCGTACCCTTCGGCACGCAGCCGGGTCAGAATGCGTTCACTGTCGACCAACGCCTTTGGGCATCCCAAGGACACCATACCGATGGTCGGCTGGTTTGATTGGGGCGTCTGGGTGATCCGGGCAGCAGGCGCCAGGTCGGGGCGGAGGTTTGGCGGGTTCGTCGTCATGCGCGGCATATAGTGGGGAAAGCTTCCCCTTGCAAATGTGACGTGTGATTTGAATGATCACGGCAATGACAAGCCAAAAGGCGGAGAGCAGAATATGAAATGGCTGATGCGCATCCTGTTTATTGTTGTGGCCGTGGTCGCGCTGATTATCGGCGCGCTGTTGCTGATGCCGGGGGAGAAGCTTGCCGCGATTCTGGCCGAGCAGGTCAAGGCCCAGACCGGGCGGGATCTGACACTGACCGGCGATGTGCGCATATCCTTCTGGCCGGTGGTGGGGATGGAGACCGGGCCGGTGCGTTTCGGCAATGCAAGCTGGGCCGGACCGGAGCCGATGCTCAGCGCGGATAGCCTTGCCGTCGGGGTGGACGCTGCCGGGCTGTTGAACGGGGATCTGCGAATCAAACGTGTTTTTGCAGACAATCCCGTGTTGCGGTTGGAACGATCAGATGGGCGCGGCAATTGGGAGTTGAGCGCCCCGACAACCGAGGCAACTGCGGCCACGACCGGGGGCTCCACGCCAGCTGAACCATCGGGGCAAGTCACTCTGGATCAGCTGGAGCTGACAAATGCACGGCTGATTTATGTGGAAAATGGCGTCACGCAGATGGATTTCTCGGACGTGACGCTATCTGCAAGCTGGCCCGAGGTCACGGCCGCGATGGTGATGAAGGCGGCCATGCCGGTGCCCGGAGGGGCGGTTCAGGTTGATCTGAAAATCCCGGATTTACCGGCTTTTGCGGCCGGGTCAGTGACTGATCTGGAACTGGCTTTGACGGCTCCGGGCGGCGAGATCGGATTTGAAGGACGCGTCAATCTTACGGGTGAAATGGATGGAACCATCAAGGTCGTGACGCGGGACACCGAAAGGTTGCTTGCCGCCTTCGGTCAGGCTGGCACGACTGTACCGCCTGGATTGGGCAAAGTCGCTGACATTTCCGCGCAGATGACATATACGCAGGATGGGCGGATTTCCATGCGGAACATGACTGCGCAATTGGATGACAACCGGTTTGTAGGTGAGGCGGATGTCACCATCTTGGACCCGCCACGGATCGTGGCTCGTCTGGATGCCGGTGATCTGGATCTGTCGCGGATTTCCGAAACGGGTTCTGCTCCAAGCAGAACGTCTCAGGCAAACGCTCCTGCAACTGAGGGGTGGTCGAAGGACCCTATCGACGCGTCCGCTCTGGCACTGGCGAACGGTAAGATTCGCCTGACGGCCAACTCGATCGCCGTGCCCGGAATGACGTTCGGAAAAAGCGACCTGACCCTGTCGCTGGACCGGTCGCGGGCCGTTCTTGAAATGCATCCGGCCACGCTGTTTTCGGGGCAACTGAAGGGTCAGGTGGTTGCCAACAATCGCAACGGCCTGTCTGTCGGCGGCACTGTGACCGCGACTGGGATCGACCTGAAACAAGCGCTGACCACAATGGCCGGTGTAGAGCGCCTGTCGGGAACCGCTGCCGGCGCGTTTGAGTTTCTGGGCGCTGGTCAGTCCGAGGATCAGATCATGCGGTCCCTCAGCGGCAAGGGAAACCTAGATGTTGGTCCCGGAGTGATTTCCGGGCTCGATCTGGACCGGTTGATGGGGCAGGGCACCGGATCAGGCGGAACCACTGTGTTCAATAGCACGACGGCCAGTTTCACCATCGATCAGGGCGTGTTGACGAACAACGATCTGCTCATGTCACTGAAGAATTTTCGCGCAGATGGCACCGGTGCCGTGGATCTGGGGGGGCGCAATATCGACTACCTGTTCACGCCAGTGGCGTTGCGTGCCAATTCCGGGCAGGGGATATCGGTCCCCGTTCGCATCGTGGGTCCCTGGAGCGACCCGTCGATCAAGCCGGACCTGACCAAGGTGATCGAGGCGGCTGCGGATGTGAAGGTCAAGGAACTGGAAGACGACGCCAAACAGAAGGTTTTTGAAAAGGTCGGCAACGAATTGGACACGACGATCACGGATAGTGATCAGATCGAAGATGCAATCAAGGACAAGCTTGAAGAAGAGGCCAAGAAAGGTCTGCTCAAACTGTTTGGCGGGGATTGAACAACTAACGTGCTTGGGGCATTGGGATATGCCGCAAGCGGTTGTTTTCAGATGGTTTGGTCGTAATCGCCGACTCCGGGCTCGGTGCGGATGACGGCATCGATGTCCGCGAAGATGGCGCGCATCTCAGCCTCGCTTTCGCTGCTTTCACAGACAACGACCAGATTGGGGGTATTGGATGAAGCCCGCACCAGACCCCAGCTGCCGTTGTCCAGAATCACACGTGCTCCGTTTACCGTAACCACTTCTTTAATTGCGCGACCCGCGAATGTCTCACCGGCGTTGCCCTTCTCAACCAGCTTTTCGACCAGTCGCTGAAGCATATCGTATTTCTCGGTATCGGCTGCATAGGGCGACATCGTGGGTGTGGACCATGTCTTGGGCAAAGCCTTGCGCAGGTCCGACATGCTCTGATCCGGGTTGCGGTCCATCAGTTTGCAGATCTCGACTGCGACACGCATCCCGCAGTCGTACCCACGCCCGACCGGTTCGGCCAAAAAGTAGTGGCCTGACTTTTCGAACCCGGCCAGTGCGCCAATTTCCTTGACCCGACGCTTCATGTGGCTGTGGCCGGTCTTCCAGTAATCGGCTTTGACGCCCAGGGCCTGCAATTCGGGATCGCTGGCGAACAGACCGGTTGATTTCACATCCGCGACAAAGGTCGATCCGGGATACAGCTTGGCCAGATCACGCGCCATGATGACGCCGACCTTGTCGGCAAAGATCTCTTCACCCTCGTCATCGACAACACCACAACGATCACCGTCACCGTCAAACCCAAGCGCCATATCGGCACCGCTGGACTTCACCATGGCGGCCATGTCGTGCAGCATTTCCATGGCCTCAGGGTTCGGGTTGTAGTTGGGGAAGGTATAGTCCAGACGGTTATGGCTGGGCACAACCTCAACCCCGATCCGTTCGAAAATCTCGGGCGCAAAGGCCGATGCTGTGCCGTTGCCCGTTGCGCAGACCACTTTCAGCGGGCGGGACATTTTGAAATCGCCCACCAGGTCATCGATATAGGCTTCTTTTATCCCCTCAACGAACTCGTATGATCCACCTTCGTGTGGCAGTCCCTCGCCGTTTAGAACGATGTCACGCAGTTCCGACATCTCATCAGGGCCATGGGTCAGAGGACGCTCAAAACCCATCTTTACACCGGTCCAGCCGTTGGGATTGTGGCTGGCAGTGACCATCGCCACGGCAGGCACGTCCAGATGAAACTGCGCGAAATAAGCCATGGGGCTGAGTGCAGGGCCAATGTCTTTCACACGGATACCGGCCTGCATCAGGCCCAGCATCAATGCGTTTTTTATCGCCAGAGAGTAATCGCGATAGTCGTTGCCAACGGCGATCACGGGCGCAATGCCGCGCCTGCGCATCTGCGTGCCAAGCCCCAGTCCAAGCGCGGTCATGCCTGGCAGGTTGATCTCTTCGGGGTATTTCCAGCGGGCGTCGTATTCACGGAACCCGGTGGGCTTGATCATTGCGTCGCGCAGAAAGCTCCAGCTGTTGGGTGTCACCTCGGGAAGGGGTTTGGTCATAACAAGTCTCAATCGTTAAATTTGAATAGGGTTTGCTTTAGCCAGCGCATCAAATCGCATCAATGTGTCAACAAGTTGGGGCATCTGGTCGAGCGGGATCATATTTGGCCCGTCCGATGGGGCGGAGTCCGGATCCTGATGGGTTTCAATGAACACAGCCCCAACACCCAGAGAAACGGCGGCGCGGGCCATCACTGGCGCAAATTCGCGCTGCCCGCCCGAAGACCCGCCCTTGCCGCCGGGTTGTTGCACGGAATGGGTGGCGTCCATCACGACCGGATACCCGGTTTTCGCCATTTGAGGCAGCGCGCGCATGTCGGCAACCAGCGTGTTGTAGCCAAATGAGGTGCCACGCTCTGTCAGCAGGATGTTCTCGTTTCCGGTGCTTTCAACTTTGTCGACGATATTGGTCATTTCCCAGGGTGCAAGGAATTGCCCCTTTTTTACATTTACCGCTTTCCCGGTGTTGCCTGCCGCCAGCAGCATATCAGTCTGACGGCACAAGAAAGCGGGGATTTGCAGAACATCCACCGCTTCGGAGGCGATGGCACATTGTGCTTCGGTATGAACATCGGTCAGAACCGGGATGCCCATCGTCTTGCGGATGCCGTCAAGCACTTGCAGCCCCACATCGATTCCCATTCCGCGCTTGCCTGACAGAGAGGTCCGGTTTGCCTTGTCATAAGACGCCTTGAAAACGTATTGCGCCCCGGCGGCGTCACAGGCTTCTTTCATCTTGCCCGCAATCATTTGCGCGTGGTCTGCGGATTCAAGCTGACACGGGCCTGCAATGATGGTCAGCGGAAGGTCGTTGCCGACTGTCAGGTCGGAGATTTTTACATGTTTCATGAGTCTTATGAGGATACCTGTTCACGAAGGACCGACGCGGTAAGCGAGATCATGAGGTAGATACCAGCAAACAACAGAAATGCCAAAATCGTATTTTCGAACTTGCGCGGATAGCTGGGTTCCTGACTGGGAACCGGGTTTACCGAGACGGTCAGATAGCGCACCTGCCGGTTGGCTTCGGACCGGGTCGATTCCATTTGCTGCATTGCCGTTTGCAGCATCATGTCCCGCGCCGCCAAGTCCGCCTGCGCGATCTGGATGCGCACGCTCAACCGCGCCAGCGAGTTTTCGCCGTCCGAGGCATCCTGCATCTCGGCATTCAGGTCTTTCAGAACCTTCTCCAGACGGGCGATATCTGCTTTGACGCCATCAACCTTTGCTTTGTTCGGACGCAGGTTGTCCTGAAGCGCCGCGAGTTCAAGTTCTTTGTCCTGAACCAGAATTTCGATTTCGTTGATGCGGGCGCGCAGGCTGGCAATGACGTTTTCGGGGTCAAGAACCGCGCCCTGAAGCTGAAGCTCGATCAATTCTTCCTGAGCTTGTCTGCGCGCTTCCTGCGCCGCTTCGAAGCTTTGCAGTGCGTCGCGCATCTGGTCTTCACGTTTTTTCCCGGACAAGGCGTTCACCCTGTCTTCTGCATAAGAGATCAGACGTTCGGCAAACTCGGTCGACGTCTGGGCATCGGGGGCAGCAACTTCCATCCGAATGACCCCTTCGGTCGGGTCATAGCCGATGGTGATCATGCGTTTGAACAGCTTGTAGGCGTCTTCAAGCGTGGCGTCCGGGGCCAGTCTCTGAATCGGGTCGATCCATTCCTGTTTGAAGACATCGGAAAACCCGGCATCCCGATCCAGCAACAGCAAAGCTTCTTTCGATTCCAGGAAGGACTGAACCGAGATCGAGTCCTGCGTGGTGGCGAATTGCGTGCCGGCAAGCAGACCGCCGATATTGCCGGGCCCGCCATCAGCTTGCAGGATCAGGAATTCGGAATCGCTCGCATACATCGGAGTGGCGATGCGGTAGAAATAGAACCCGACAATGAAGGTCGGCAGAAATACAAAGACTGCCAAGCGCGCAAACAGTCCAAACAATTTACGCCTGCGGCGACGGGCGATGTCTTTTTGGATTTGGCCGATTTCGAAATTGCGCCTTTCGGCCGGGCTGAGCTCGGGCCCGGGCAGGTTTGTTTTCTCGGCACCCATGGCCTGCGGCAGTTGAACGTTGATCTTGTCCTTGGGTTTGTCACCCCCGTTCGATGGTTTTGCGGCAGCAAGGTCAAGAAGATTGGTGCGCTGGAAGGGATCTACGCCCTTTTTGCGCAGCAACCGCACCGCGTCATAGTCGGATGTGGCAGCCAGATTGTGTTTTTGCGCCAAGCGTCGTGCGATACGCAATTGACGGCCCGTCAGGCCTTCGCGCTTGATGTCATCCAGCTGCGTCCCCGGCTGCGCCTCGCCTGCGGCGGCAGGGTCATGCGTCGCGTTGCGAATACGCGAAATTGCGTCCGACCTCGCCTCGGCCGAACTTTCAGTCTGGCGTTTGTGGCGCCAGTTATATTTTCTAACCTTGGGTTTCGTAGTCATACAGCTGCTTCGCCTCTTCCAAGGAGTCAAACATATACAATTGCCCGTCCAGAAGTACGGCCGCTTTCCGGGCGAATTTCTCTAACACGGACGGGCTGTGCGATACGATCACCAAAGTCGTTGTGCGCAACCTTTCCTTCAGGATCGACCCTGCCTTTTCGTTGAATTCGACATCTGTTGTCGCCGGCATCCCTTCGTCGATGAGGTACATGTCAAAGTCCAACGCCAGCATCAAAGAAAAGGTAAAACGCGCTCTCATCCCAGAGGAATACGTAGCGAGGGGCTGGTCGAAATATTCGCCCAAGCCGCAGAGCCATTTGCAATAGGCCTCGATATAGTCGGGGTCCATACCGTAGATTTTGGCGATGTAACGTGCGTTCTCAAGCGCTGACAGTTTCCCCGACACGCCACCGGTGAACCCCATGGGAAAGGAAACGCGGCATTCGCGACGGATCACGCCTTCGTCGGGTTTTTCCAGACCTGCCATCATGTTGATCAACGTGGTTTTCCCGGTTCCGTTCGGGGCCAGAACACCCAGCGAGGTGCCCAGTTCGACCCGAAATGAGACCCGATCCAGAATCACCTTGCGGCGCGTTCCGGTCCAGAAGGATTTGCTGACGTTGTCGAACTCTAGCATTCGCGGTCTGCTGCTCGTTTTGGTCGTGTTGTCGCACTTGCGGGCGGCCAGAAAGGATTTTTTACCGACCCATGTTGGCTACACTATGTCGAATTATGAAACAAATGATCAATGCGTCGCGGTAATGCGCATGATTGTCTGGTCAGTTGCAGCAAGAAATTCCATTCACTTGGTGCTGCGTCCGGTCGATACTATCTGTTTTACCGACCAAAAACAGTCTGGATGGGCAGGGGCCTTCACGATCAGATGAACGCTTTACGTCAGGGGATCCGCGCCTGCCGCTTGTGTGCTGACAGGTTCGCGCAAACAGAAACCGCACACGAGCCGCGCCCGGTGGTCTGGTTCCGCACCGGAACGCCAATCCTTGTCGCCGGGCAGGCACCGGGCGCCCGTGTGCACGAGTCGGGGCGGCCCTTTACCGACCCGTCAGGCGACAGACTGCGGCACTGGCTGGGGATTGATGAGACGGTTTTTTACGATCGCGACCGCGTTTCGATCGTACCGATGGCGTTCTGCTTTCCTGGATATGATGCGCGCAATGCTGATCTTCCTCCACCTGCGATTTGCCGCAAGACCTGGCATGACCGAGTGATGCAGGAACTGGGGCGTGTGCCGCTGACCGTGTTGGTCGGAGGTCATGCGCACAAGTTTCATCTTGGCGTGCGCGGGTCGGTGACTGACACCGTTCGCAACTGGCGGGACCATGCGCCGCGGGTCTTTGCCTTGCCTCACCCGTCCTGGCGCAATACGGCATGGTTGAAGAAAAACCCGTGGTTCGAGGCTGAATTGCTGCGTGTTTTGCGTGCACGGGTCCAAGAGGTGCTGAATGACTGACTCCACGGCGTTGGACACCGCGCATGCTGCGATGCAGGCGGATCCGCAAAATGATGCCGCCCGGCTGCGTTTCTTTGAACGGCTCGCGGACAGCGAGCTGTTCCTGATGCTGACCGAAGAAGCACGGGACGAGAATATCTCGCCCGAATTGTTCGATGTGGCTGACGGGCGCTTTGTTCTGGCCTTTGACCGTGAGGACCGGCTGGCGCAGTTTGCCGGGCAGCCCGTGCCTTATGTGGCGTTGTCGGGGCGTGCGCTGTCGGGGATGCTGTCGGGGCAGGGCATCGGGCTTGGTCTGAATCTGGAGACGGCGCCATCTTCCATGCTTGTTCCGGCAGAAGCTTTGGGTTGGCTGGCCGAGACATTGCAACACAGCCCGCAAGAGGTTGAGGAAGAACTTTCCGAGTTTTTGCCCCCTGCCGGCCTGCCGCAGAACCTGCTGACCGCGTTGGATGCGAAACTGGCGACGACAGGCGGACTTGCCAGCGCGGCTTATCTGGTCGCCACCAAGTCCAAATCGGGCGCGCAGAGCCATCTGTTGGGATTTGTCGATGCGATCGAGGGGGCCGAGCCCGCTTTGGCCAAGGCCGCGTCCGAGGCGCTGACCTTTTCCGGGATCGAGGCAGGCGCGATGGATGTCGGTTTTTTCACCGCAAGCGAGGCCGCCGCTGCGCTGTTGGCCAAGGTGGGGCTTCGGTTTGATCTGCCTCAGTCTCAAATTGCCGAAACGGTCCGTGAAACCCCCGGCAGCAACCCGGACAACCCACCCATTCTGAAATAATCATCCAAACGCAAACACGCGGCGCAAGCTGCACCGCGTGTTGTTGCATTGGGGCTTGTTTATTCCGCGGCTGCTTCCAATTTGTCCTGCGTGCGGGTTTCGAAGTCGCTGGCGTCGTGGCGTTCGTGAAGCTGGGTGTGCGGTTCGCCAAAGGCGCGGTTGACCATGCGGCCACGCTGAACCGCAGGGCGCGCGTCGATCGCCTTGGCCCATCGCATGACGTTCTTGTAGGAATCCACGTCCAAGAACTCTGCCGCGCTATAAAGGCGGCCCAGAACCAACTGACCATACCATGGCCAAATCGCCATGTCGGCGATCGAATAGTTTTCACCCGCGATGAAGGTCTTATCCGCCAGTTCACGATCCAGAACATCCAGTTGGCGCTTGGTCTCCATGGCGAAACGGTTGATCGGGTATTCCCATTTCTCTGGTGCGTAGGCGTAGAAATGCCCGAAGCCACCGCCCAGGTAAGGCGCGCTGCCCATCTGCCAGAAAACCCAGTTCATCACCTCGGTCCGCTCCGGGCCAGAGGCGGGCAGGAACGCGCCGAATTTCTCAGCCAAATGGAACAGGATCGAGGCGCTTTCAAAAACACGGATAGGTTTGTCACTCGACCGATCCCAAAGCGCGGGGATTTTCGAGTTCGGGTTGGCCTCGACAAAGCCCGAGCTGAATTGATCGCCTTCTCCGATGTTGATCAGCCAGGCATTGTATTCGGCACCTTCATGACCAAGTGCCAGCAGCTCTTCCAGCATTACCGTGACTTTCACGCCATTGGGCGTGGCGAGCGAGTACAACTGAAGGGGATGCTGTCCGACCGGCAGGTCCTTGTCATGGGTGGCACCGGCAATCGGCCGGTTGATGTTGGCGAATTGTCCGCCACTTTTACTGTCCCAGGTCCAGACTGCTGGTGGGGTGTACGAGGATTGGTCGCTCATCTCTTGCCTTTCTTGCCTATATCAGGACTGCCTTACAGCTAATATTGCAAACCGCCGAGTCCAACCCGGTGCGACCGGCTTATTCTGTAACATTCCGCAGCCAAACTCTCACGTTTTCTCGTGCCAGGTCACAGCGGCGTTAGGGGGACTACGCACCGCACGGGAATCGCATATTGTCCTGACAGACCTGCCAGCACGGCATCACGGACATAGTTGACCCGAAAAGGATGGACCACATGAAACGCTTTGCATTGACCCTCGCTGCGGCCATAGTTCTGGCGGTTCCGGCTTTTGCCGGACCTCAATATGTTGACGGCACAGGTTTTGCTGTCTCGGGATATGACGTCGTTGCCTATCGCAGCCTGGATCAGGTGCCGGTTGGCCAGCCGCAGCACGAAGGTGTGCGCGGAAAAGCCGACATCACCGCAGAGTACAACGGTGCGACCTGGGCTTTTGCGACCGAGGAAAACCGCGCCAAGTTCCTAGAAAACCCTGCATATTATGCGCCGCAATATGATGGACACTGCGCTTACGGCGTGTCGCGCGGCGGCAAGGTTCCGGCAAACCCGAACCTGTGGCGGATCGTGGATGACAAGCTGTATCTCAACATCACCGACGTGGTTGTGGGATTTTTTGAGGAAGACATTCCGGGCAATATCAATCTTGCCGAAGGAAATTGGCCCGGTATCGAACCGAGCGACGCCTCAACCAACGTGATCCCGAAATTCACCTCCGAAGGCCCGGTTTCAAACTGATCCGGCGACACAATATCAGTGCCCGGCTGGTTCAGCCGGGCTCAGGCCCTTACCCCGCAAGCCAGAATTGATCCCGAATATCCTGATCAGCATCAAATCTGATCCGCACACTCTTGGCCCCTGGAAACTTGCGTTCGCGGATTGTATCGGGGATGATGACTTCCCCCGCACCGGTATCTTTGGACTGAAAGCTCAGAATTTCAGCCTCGGTGTGGCGTGTGCTGCTCAGGACAGTCGTTGGCAAGGCGACGCGATTTGCCCCATGATGCACGGGCGTGGTTACAAAATAGGTCAAATGCCGCCCGTAACACCCGACCGCATCAGGAACGTGGTCCGAGACACTTGCATCAGGCATTTCCTCGACATCCCTCTCATTGTGCATATGCGGCAGCACCTGGAGGGGGTTCAGCATCGCCTTGCAGGCGGCGATGTCTTCCTGCGGAAGTTCGATGATGCGTTTTTTCAAACGGGGTCGACGCGGCTGCGGAGAACCGGAACTGGCACCAGCTTTTGTTGCCAACCCTTCCTTGCGCAGAAAATCATAGGCCGCTTTGGCGCGCGAGAACCCGGAACTGTCACCGTCCTTGTGATCAGGATGCGAATGAAAGGCGATCTGCCGCCAAGCCTCTCTGATTTCACTGGAATTGGCGCAGGGGGTTAACCCCAGGTCTGCCAGCGCGTTCGTGCGTGCCCGCACTTTATCGACAGGTTCCATACTCAAAACACTCTTTACAAACTACACTCTTCCAGTGTCGCCAGGGTCGTGGTTTTGTCAAATTTCGAGGCTGATTTGCAGGGCTTGCGACGACAATCACGATGCGGAGATTCAATTGTTCCGTAAAGGCGGCATTCAGTGCGCGCGATTGTGAAACGGTTCACACATTCCGAGACGTCAAAACGCCCGGGCAAACTTAACCCGGGCGAATCTTTGGGGTTTTTGGGTTTTAGGCGACGTTTTCCAGTTCGACCCGTGGTGAAATGCCCAGCGCAAAGCAGACATCGCGTGTCAGTTCGGGGCGGTTCAGGGTATAGAAATGCAGCTTGTCCACGCCGCCTTCGATCAGGTCCGAACACAGTTCAGAGCAGATTGCCGTGGCCAGCAGATCCTCGCGCTCGTCGCGCACCGCTTTTTCAAAGGCCTGTTCGACCCACTCCGGAATATGCGTGCCACAGCGTTTTGCAAAATTGCGGGCACCCGACCAGTTCTCGATCGGCAGGATGCCCGGCACGATCGGTTTGTCGATCCCGGCCTTGGCGCATGCGTCACGGAACCGGAAAAAGGTCTCGGCTTCGAAGAAGAACTGCGTCAGCGCTTCGTCTGCGCCAGCGTCCAGCTTGGCTTTCAACCAGTCCACATCCGCAGCCATGTCTGCGGCTTCGGGGTGGGTGTCAGGATAGGCCCCGACACGGATGCTGAACATTTCGGTTTCGGCCAGTGCTTCGATCAGCTCAACCGAACTGGAAAACCCGTCCGGGTGCGGCACAAACTTGTCCTGACCCTTTGGTGGATCGCCGCGCAGGGCTACGATGTCTTGCACCCCAGCGCGTGCGAAGGCGTCTGCGATCTCCAGGGTTTCCTGCCGCGAAGCATCGACGCAGGTCAGATGAGCGGCCACGTTCAGGCCCGATGACTTGTGCAGGGTTGAAACCGCGTCACGTGTCAGTTCACGCGTTGTGCCGCCAGCGCCGTAGGTGACGGAAACGAAACGGGGATCCAAGGGGGCCAATGTCTGAACCGTATCCCAAAGGCGGAAAGAGGCTTCCAGAGTTTTGGGGGGAAAGAACTCGAAGGAAATTTCAGGATTGGACATTGTGGCCTCACTGGATCAACTGAGCCCCTTGTGCCATGACGGGCAATGTGAAACAAACTCATATTGCTCATCAATAACATGAATGCTGTTTGAAATGCATATTGAATTCCGGCACCTGCGTACGATAAAGGCAATCCACGAATGCGGCGGGCTGGCCCGTGCTGCGGATCAGCTGAATATCACCCAGTCCGCATTAAGTCATCAAATCAAAGGGTTGGAGGATCAGGCGGGAGTTGAACTGTTTCTGCGTCGCTCAAAGCCAATGAAACTGTCAGCCGCCGGATTCCGCCTTTTGAGACTGGCCGAGCAAATCCTTCCTCAGGTCGAGGCCGCGCAGAGTGAGTTTTCATCGCTGCGGGACGGGCGCACGGGGCGGATGCATATTGCCATCGAATGCCATGCCTGTTTCGAATGGTTGTTTCCTGTTCTTGAGGCCTTCAGGAAGTCTTGGAGCGATGTGGATGTCGATATTCGTCCTGGCCTGGCTTTCGACGCCCTGCCAGCCTTGCAGAAGGAAGAGGTCGATCTGGTGGTCTCATCCGATCCCGAAGACTTGCCGGGTGTCGAGTTTGTGGAGCTTTTTGATTACAATGCAGTCTTTGTAGCGGCTTCGACCCATCCGTTGGCCAAAAAAGACTATGTCGAGGCCGAGGACTTTCGGGGTCAGACTCTGATCACCTATCCGGTCGAACGCACGCGTCTGGATGTGTTCAGCCAGTTGCTGATCCCTGCACGGATTGAACCGGCAACGATCCGGCAGGTTGAACTGACCGCCGTCATTTTGCTTCTGGTGGCCTCAAATCGCGGGATTTCGGTTCTGCCGGATTGGGTCGTGCGCGAGGTCAAATACAATTCGGACTACGTCACCCGACCGCTGACGAAAGAGGGCATTACACGGCGTCTCTACGCAGCTGTCCGGTCGGAAGATCTGGAGAAGCCCTTTGTTCAGGAACTGGTGAAACTGGCCCGGGAAGAGGCGCGCAAGCTGCAATCCCAGTAACGGCGTTTCCTGCGGGTCTGTTATGCGCATCATTCCTCTTGGCAATGGCGCATTGCGGCAGTATACGCGCGGTTTGACCGGACAGGAGCCTTTTGACAATGGTTGGCAGTGCAAATCTCAACATCATGATCAAGGCCGCGCGCAAGGCGGGTCGTTCTTTGGTCAAGGATTTCCGTGAAGTCGAGAATTTGCAGGTGTCGATGAAAGGTGCCGGTGATTTTGTCTCGAAGGCAGATATCGCCGCTGAAGCCATCCTGAAAGAAGAGTTGTTGGGCGCGCGACCGACCTATGGCTGGCTGGCCGAAGAGGGCGGTGCCCTTGACGGCGAAGACCCAACCCGCCGCTGGATCGTCGATCCGCTGGACGGCACCACCAATTTCCTGCACGGCCTGCCGCATTGGGCGATTTCCATAGCTCTGGAACACAAGGGCAAGATCGTTGCCGGCGTGGTCTATGACGCCGCCAAGGACGAGATGTTCTTTGCTGAAAAAGGTGAGGGAGCCTGGATGAACGACACTCGTATGCGCGTGTCGAGCCGTCACCGTATGATTGAATCGGTCTTCGCGACCGGTCTGCCCTTTGGTGGTCGTTCGGATCTGCCAGCAACCCTGCAGGATCTGGCGCGCCTGATGCCCGCCTGCGCCGGTGTCCGTCGTTGGGGTGCTGCCGCGCTCGACATGGCATATGTGGCTGCCGGCCGGTATGAGGGCTTTTGGGAACGCCGCCTGAATGCGTGGGATCTGGCTGCCGGTGTCATCATCATCAAAGAAGCTGGTGGTTTCGTGCAGGCGTTGAACCCTGAAGGCAATGTGCTGGAAGATGGTGAGGTGATCTGTTCGAACGAACCGATCTTCGATCAGTTCGCCAAGGTGATCCGGGGCTAGACGCCCTTTGGACCGGCCTTAACGACGCGGAACGCGCGGAATGCGGGATTGGGACAGCTTGTACTTCGCCTCCGGGTGGGGCGGATGTCCATGGGTGCGATCCCAGAACTGAATTCCGCCGCGTCTCAGCCACAGCGGTACGCACAGGATCAGGCCAACGGCAAACCCCCCGGTATGGGCCCAATAGGCGATGCCGCCTTCGTCCGGGTTGCTGGTGACGCTGCCAAAGAACTGTATCGCCAGCCAGACTCCCAGCATGATGAAGGCGGGAATGGTAAAGATCCTGAAATAAACGACCAGGATCAGCAGGACATCCACCCGTGCTTTCGGGAACAGCAGCAGATACCCGCCCATAATGCCAGCAATCGCGCCCGAGGCCCCAACTGTGGGGACCTGAGAGTCCGGCCCGGTGATGATGTGAATCAGGCCCGCGCCAATCCCGGCTGCCAGATAGAACAGCAGGAATGGCAGATGGCCCATCTCGTCTTCCAGATTGTCACCGAAGATCCACAGAAACAGCATGTTTCCGGCAAGGTGCATCCACCCCCCGTGCAGGAACATGGATGTCACGAGGGTTTCCAGCCCGAACCCGTCGCTGACCCGCGCCGGGATTATGGCATAGTCGAAAAACAGCCTGCTGATCCGCGGCCCATCATCCATGATTCCGACATAGCTGAGGAAGATCAGTATATTGGCCGCCAGCAAGGCATAGACAACATAAGGCGTACGCCCCGAAGGGTTGTGGTCACGGATCGGAAACATGGTGTGACGCTGGGCTTTTGTGCGCCCAGCGTCAAGGCAAGCTTATGCCGCACCTCCCAACAATGCAGCGTTTCCGCCCGCTGCGGTCGTGTCGACGCAGACATGGCGTTCACCCAGAACACGCGCGCAGTCGGGCTTACCGGGGATAAGCGGCAAAATCGGGCCGTCGCGGCGCGCCAGATGCTGTTCGATCTGCCGCGCTGTTTCGTCATCTCCCCACCACAACACGCCCGAAATGCCGTTCAGGTTTTCCAACCTGTGCAGGTCAAGCATCCCGGTCGCCTGAATGGCGGTGCCACCCAGCGCACATACAGCATCGGCCTGCGCGCGCGCTGCGGCTTCTCCGGGCCCCATGCACAGAAGGGGCGGACGGGGATACTCGCTCAGGCGGTTCGATTCACCGGTCGGGCCGGGCAGGGATCGGGTTTTGACCGGCGCAGGTTGACCTTGCGCAGCAGGCAGATCAGCCACGGCGTCCCAGGTATCCGCCGTGCTTTGACGGTCGGGCGCACAGAACCGGATCATGTAGTTCGGCCCGCCCGCCTTGGGGCCGGTGCCTGACAATCCTTCGCCGCCGAAGGGCTGCGAGCCGACGATGGCGCCGATCTGGTTGCGGTTCACATAGATGTTGCCCGCATGGATCGCCTCGGTCACATGCTGCACGCGGTCGTCGATGCGGGTGTGCAGGCCAAAGGTCAGGCCGTATCCGGTGGCGTTGATATCGGCGATGATCTTGTCGATCTCTTGCGACTTGAACCGGGCGACGTGCAGCACCGGGCCGAACACCTCGCGTTCCAGCGCGGCGATGCCGGGGATCTCGATCAGTGTCGGTGCAACAAAGATGCCTTCGGGCGGCAACGGAAGCTCCTTCAGCACCCGCCCTTCGTGGCGCGCCCTGGTCACATGTTCGGCGATGCCCTGCCGGGCTTGCGCGTCGATGACCGGGCCGCAATCCGTCGAGATCAGCCACGGATCTGCAACACTCAGCGCATCTATCGCCCCTTTGAGCATGGTCAGAACGTCGTCGGCGATATCCTCCTGCAGATACAGACACCGCAGCGCGGAACAGCGCTGGCCCGCCGACTGAAAGGCGCTTTCGATGATCGATTGCACGGCCTGTTCGGGAAGGGCGGTGCTGTCGACGATCATTGCATTCAGACCACCGGTTTCTGCAATCAGAGGCGTACCGGGGCGCATGGATCCGGCCATCGCCGCGCGGATTTTCAGCGCGGTGGCCGTAGACCCGGTGAAGGCCACACCCGAGACACGCGGATCCGATGTCAGCGCCGCGCCCACGGCAGGCCCGCCGGGCAACAGTTGCAGCACATCGCGTGGCACACCTGCCTCATGCATGAGTTGAATCGCACGATGCGCGATCAGGGGCGTCTGGGGCGCTGGCTTGGCCAGAACTGCGTTTCCGGTGGCCAGCGCGGCGGAGATCTGTCCTGAGAAAATCGCCAGCGGGAAGTTCCACGGGCTGATACAGGTGAAAATTCCCGCGGGATCGGCGTCGGGGATGTTGGCTGCATAGTAACGCAGGAAATCCACCGCCTCGCGCAGTTCCGCCACCGCATCAGGCAGCGACTTCCCTGCCTCACGCGCCAGCAGCGCAAACAACTCGCCATAATGCGCTTCATAAAGATCGGCTGCGGCATTGAGGACACGGGCGCGTTCGGCAGCAGGGGCGTCCCAGGGGTCGGCCGAAGCCAATGCCATCTCCACGTCCGCTGCACTTGCCGCGGCCACCGCGCCGGGCTTGTCCTGAGGCCGTGCCGGATTGACCACCGGCTCATCCGCTTCGGGTTTGGCCGTGTCGGTCAGCAATGGTTGCGCATACCAGTGATGAGAGCGGAACTGATCCCGTGCCGCATCAATCTGATCCAGTGTTGGTGTGTGATGCAGGTCAAAACCCTTGGAATTCGGCCTTTCAGGCTGGAACAGTTCCGGTCCGGTCGGCAGTGCTGGCGGAGGGGTCCGGACCGCAATAAACGGATCGGCGGCGACTTGTTCCGGTGACACATCCTCGTCCACAATCTGGTTGACGAAGGATGAGTTTGCACCGTTCTCCAGCAAGCGTCGAACCAGATAAGCCAGCAAGTCGCGATGTGCCCCGACCGGCGCATAAATGCGGCAACGGGAGGTCTGCTTGTTCCTGACGGTCTGATGAAGGGTCTCGCCCATGCCGTGCAGGCGCTGGAACTCGAACGGTTGATCTTCGGCCATGTGAAGGATGGCGCTGACCGTGTGGGCGTTGTGCGTGGCAAATTGCGGGTAGACCCGGTCGGTCATGCCCAGCAGTTTGCGCGCATTGGCGATATAAGAGACGTCGGTCGCGGCCTTGTGCGTGAAGACCGGAAAGCCATCCACCCCTTCGACCTGCGCGCGTTTGATCTCAGTATCCCAATAGGCTCCTTTGACCAATCGCACCATAATATGGCGATCGTGACGTTCGGCCATGCCATACAGCGTATCCAGTACCAGACCTGCACGCGGGCCATAGGCCTGAACCACGATGCCAAACCCGTGCCAGCCGGCAAGGGCTGGGTCGGACATCACCGCCTCTATCACCTGCAACGACAGCGACAAACGATCCGCCTCTTCTGCATCGACGTTCAGGCCCATTCCGGCCGCCTTGGCCAGCAGAGCCAGCGCCCGCAGTCGCGGCACCAGTTCGTCCATCACACGCTGTTCCTGTGCCAGTTCATAACGGGGATGAAGGGCGGACAGTTTTACCGAAATGCCGGGGTTGGCGCGGATATCGTCGTGGATGCATGCCTCGGCAATGGCCGAGATGGCGCGGGAATAGGACAGGTGATAGCGCGCCGCGTCCGCTTCGGTCCGGGCCGCTTCGCCCAGCATGTCGTAGGAATAGGTATAGCCCTTGGCCTCCATCCCCGCGGCGCGCTTCATGGCGGACTGGATGGTCTCGCCCAGAACGAACTGCCGGCCCATTTCCTTCATCGCGCGCCCGACGGCGGTGCGGATCACCGGCTCGCCCAGCCGCTTGATGGCGCCGCGCAGGGCGCTGACCGGGGAGGCCTTGCCCTCGTCCAGCACCTTGCCGGTCAGCATCAGCGCCCAGGTCGAGGCATTGACCAGCGACGAGGAAGAGTGGCCCAGGTGCTTGCCCCAATTGGATGGCGCGATCTTGTCTTCGATCAGCGCATCAATTGTGTCGGCATCCGGCACGCGCAACAACGCTTCAGCTAGACACATAAGGGCGATACCTTCGTCGGTGGACAGGCCATATTCGGCCAGAAATACCTCCATCAACCCCGGAGAAGTACTGGACCGGATGTCGCGTACAAGCTGCGCAGCGGCGGTGCTGATGGCGCTGCGATCCGGGTCTGTCAGGTTTGCCTGAAAGATCAGGGTATCAAGAACTGCCGACTGATCGGCGTAGGTTGAGCTATCGATGAGTGTGCGCAGGCTGTGTGACATATGTCCTCCGGTCTTTGTGATAATATAATGCGGAAAATTCAGGACAACGGACCGATTATTGGCTATTGGAAGGTCAGTGTTCTGAAAATTTGGCACAAGACAGCGCAAATGAGCTTTCCTGATCTGGATCGGTTCGACCGGTCGATTCTAAGAATTCTGGCCGAGGATGGTCGTATCTCGGTGGCCGACCTTGCGCGCGAGATCGGGCTTTCGAAATCTCCGACTCAAGCGCGGCTCAAGCGGCTTGAGGCAAGCGGGGTAATCCAGGGGTATCGGGCGATGCTGGATCCGATCCGACTGGGCCTGGATCATGTTGCGTTTGTCGAGGTGCGTTTGACCGATACCCGCGAAAAGGCTCTGGCCGAGTTCAACGCAGCCGTCCGCAAAACCGCTGAGGTCGAGCAGGCACATATGATCGCGTCCAATTTTGACTATCTTTTGAAAATACGCACCGCAACGATGTCCGAGTATCGCCGTGTTCTGGCCGAGAAGATTTCGTCTCTGCCGCATGTCGCCAATACGTCAACTTTTGTTGCGATGGAGGCCGTGAAGGAAACCGGTATGCTGGGTGGTTTTGAATATCAGCCTTGACCCGGCGGAAGTATGGCCCACTTTTGATTCGTGATGCGAACACTTGCTGCAACCTTTTTTATGATCGCTTGTTCATGCTCGGCCATCGCCGAGACATGCCCCACTGCTCCGGATCATATTGAAGGGGTGAATGCGCTGATCGAGCAGGTCCAAAAAGCGCAATCGCAAAGCGACGCCCGGGTCATCTCGAATCAAATGTGGGAGCTCTGGACAGACGCGCCGGATGCTCGGTCGCAGACACTGCTGGACCGGGGAATGGCGCGACGAGAGGCGTGGGACTTGTCGGGCGCATTGGATGACTTCAACCAGCTCGTCGAATATTGCCCGAATTACGCCGAAGGTTACAATCAGAGGGCTTTTGTAAACTACCTGAGGCAGGATTTTGACGCGGCGCTGCGCGACCTGAATGTCACGATCGAAATGTCGCCAAACCATATCGGCGCACTCAGCGGACGCGCATTGTCTTTACTGGGTTTGAAACGTCTTGAAGACGCGCGCACAGCACTGTCCGCAGCGCTTGAACTCAATCCCTGGCTGTCAGAGCGGGCGTTGTTGGAACCCGGTGGCCTTCTGGAACCGCCCGGAGAGGATATCTGACGTCAATCCCTTGATGTCGACCCAACTGGCCGACCAGCTCCAAAACAATGTCTCGGGTAGCAATACCATTCCATCAGCGTCGCAACCTGAAGAATAAGTGAGTGGCTATTCGATTATCGCGACAGTATCCGGCGCTTTTCGGCCATGGCTTCGCGTCGCCGCTGTTCAATCCCGAGTTTGAAGGACTCTTCGACAAAGTCGATGTGATTCGTAGCCGCTTTTTCGGCCCGCTCCTCATCACCTTCGATTACCGCGCGGCCGAGTTCGAGATGTTGCTGCAACAGCTTTTCGCCGGTCCCATCGATTGTCCGCAGGAAGTCGCGATTGTAGAAAACGCCCTTGCGGGTGAGTTCGTAGATCGACGCCATCATGTGGATCAGGGTCGCGTTCTGGCTGGCATCAACAATCGCTGAATGCAAGGCAAAGTCTGCTTCTTGCGAAGCCTTGGCATCCTGCTCCTGCCATGCCCGTTCGTTTTCGTGGAGGATTTCTGAAATCCTTTCCTTGTCTGCCTTGGTCGCACGACGTGCGGCAAGGCGGGCGGCAAAACCTTCCTGTTCGCGGCGATACTCCAGATAGTCGAAAAAAGCCGGCTCATGGCGTTCGTACAAAGCAAGAAGCGCGGGCATCATGGCTTGTCCGGTCAGGGCTGCGACGAATGTCCCTTCACCGTGTTGCGTTGTGACCAGACCGCGTTCTTCCAGCACCTGAAGGGCCTCGCGCAGTTTTGGGCGTGACACGCGCAGCATCTCGGCCAGATCGCGCTCCGAGGGCAGTTTCCGGCCCTGTTTCAGGATGCCCGACGCGATCAGGTCCTCGACTTGTGAAACCACTGCATCGGCCAGCGATTCGTGTCCAGCCGGTTCAAATATCGCCGTGGTGTTCATGAGATGCTGCCCTGTGTGACGCTAAAAAGCCCGGAATAACTGGTAAACAAACATAACCATATCCGTTCAATTTTCAAGCGCGAGGGTGGTCTTCCCTTGGATGACGTACACATTTGTTTGTGAACGGTTTTTAAGAAATCAGCATGGCTTTAAGGCGGTCATCCCGGGTTTTTGCAGGAGTTTTTGGAGTCGGATCTCAAAACTCAAACTTCTCCAGTGGTAAATAAAGTTATTGACTGGTTTAATCTGGTAAAGTTAGTTTACCACCGGAGCGGCGCTGGAAGAGCCTGCGCCAATGATCGGGAAAAAACCGACCAACCCTGGAGGAGAATTCATGAAGAAGACCCTGACGAGCCTGGCCATGGTCGCCAGCCTGCTGGCTGCACCCGCGGTTGCGGCGGACAAGTTGCTGCTGAAAACACCAATTGCCTTTTCAACCGAGTTGCCGGGTCTGGGCTCGCCGGTCCCTCGCGTGGCTGATCAGCTGGAACTGATGTCCGGTGGCACGCTGAAGATGAAGGTGTACGAGCCGGGAAAACTGGTGCCGCCCTTCGAAATTCTGGACGCTGTGTCCACCGGCAAAATCAACTCGGGCTACACCACGGCTGGTTACTGGGCCGGGAAAATCCCGGCTGCGCCACTGTTCTCAGCTGTACCGTTCGGCCCCGAGGCCGGCGAATACATGGCTTGGCTGTATTATGGCAACGGCATGACCCTGTATCAGGAGATGTATGATCAGGCCGGCTTCAACGTCAAAGTTCTGCCTTGCGCCATCATCGCGCCGGAAACCTCGGGCTGGTTCGCGTCCGAGATCAACTCGCCCGAAGACCTGAACGGGCTGAAGATGCGTTTCTTTGGTCTGGGCGGCAAGGTGATGCAGAAACTGGGTGTAGCGACCTCGCTGTTGCCAGGTGGCGAGATCTTCCCTGCATTGGAAAAAGGCGCGATTGATGCGACCGAGTTTTCGATGCCTGCGATCGACGCGCGTCTGGGCTTTCACAAGCTGGTCAAATTCAACTATTTCCCCGGCTGGCATCAGCAGGCGACCGTGTTTGAACTGCTGATCAACAAGGACGTCTGGAACGAAGCCAGCGATCAGCACAAGGCAATCATCGAAAACGCCTGCAAGGCTTCGATGGCAGACAGCTTTGCCGAAGGCGAAGCCATTCAGCACGCGGCCCTGATCGACAACGTTGAAAACAACGGCGTTACCATCAAGCAGTGGTCGCCCGAGATGCTGGATACCTTCCGCGCAACCTGGGAAGAGGTTGCCACTGAAGAGGCCGCCAATGATGCCTTCTTTGCACAGGTTCTGGCCGACATGAACGAGTTCCGTGACGGCTATAACCTCTGGAAGACAAACGCGTTCCTCCCACGTCAGTAATCTCTCCCTCACTGACGTTGCCGGGGCGGCCTGATCCGCCGCTCCGGTTCCTGCTTCCTGATCTTCGGACTTTCTAACCTTTCACTGCCCGTATTCCGGGTTGCTGAGCGAGGAATGACCATGACCACCCAAAACAACCTCAACGATCCGGTCGAAGCCTATGAAGGCATCCTGGAACACCCCGAAACCGACCGCCAGAAAGTCGCAGTTGCGATCGATGCCGGGGTCAAGGCGGTGGGTCATGTGGTCATGTGGGCCAATGTCCTGCTGATGGGCGCGATCTTTGCACAGGTCTCGCTGCGTTACCTGTTCAGCCAGAACTATCCCAAGTTGGACGAGATTCAGTGGCACTTCTACGGGATCGTCACGATGATCGGCATCTCATACGCTCTGATCACCGACAGCCATGTGCGCGTGGACGTCTTGCATATGCAACTGTCACGCCGCGCGCAGCGGATCATCGAGGTGATCGGCATCCTGACCCTGCTGACCCCGTTCATCTATCTGATGGTCGATCAGGGCTATGACTATTTCTACGAAAGCCTTCGCGTCAACGAACGCTCTGACAGCCCCACCGGCCTGCCTGCGCGTTGGGCCTTCAAGGCGGTCATTCCCATCAGCTTTGTTCTGTTGGCACTGGCCGCGTTGGCACGCTTGATCCACGACGGGCACGCGTTGATGTACGGACCGGCCTCGGAACGTGAAGGCGCGCCACTGCGCCGTATTCTTCTGGTGCTCGCCGTGTTCGCCGCCGTCTGTGTGGGCCTGACGTTCCTGGTCGAAACGACCGAGGAAAAGCTGGTCATCGCGATGTTCCTGACCTTCATCGCGCTGCTCTTCACCGGCTACCCGGTTGCTTGGGTTCTGGCCGGTGTTGGAGTCTCCTATTGTGGTCTGGCCTACCTGTTCGACAACGATCTGATGCTGTGGACCGGGCTTGAGAGCACATTTACCGGTCTCGATTATCTGACGCTGGGCGCGGTTGTGAACCGGGTTTACGCGACCATGTCCAATGCGGTTCTGGTTGCCCTGCCGATGTTCATCTTCATGGGTCTTATGCTGGACGAATCCGGTGTGGCCGAGCGTCTGATGTCCTCGATGCAGCGTCTGTTCGGGACAGTGCGCGGAGGTCTGGCCATCACTGTGACCCTGATCGGGATCATTCTGGCGGCCTCGACCGGCATCATTGGTGCCTCGGTGGTTCTTCTGGGCGTGCTGTCGCTGCCGTCGATGATGCAGCAGAAATACCAGCCGACGCTGGCGGCGGGCGTGGTTTCGGCCTCGGGGACGCTGGGCATTCTGATCCCGCCCTCGATCATGCTGGTGATCATGGCTGACCAGATGGCCCTGTCGGTGGGCGACCTGTTCATGGCGGCGGTGTTCCCGGGCGTGATCATAGGCGGCCTGTACCTGACCTATATCTTTATCCTCGCGCTGGTGAAGCGCGACGCGGCCCCTGTGCCTGAGGGTGCCAAGGCGCCCGATTGGGCCGCCGTCAAGGATGTGCTGATCGCCGTCATCCCGACGCTGATGCTGATCCTTGCGGTACTGGGTTCGATCTTCGCCGGTCTGACCACGCCGACCGAGGCCTCGGGCATCGGCGCGCTGGGTGCCACCTTGCTGGCGTTGGGCTATCGCAAGCTGACGTTTGCCAAGCTGTGGAACGTGCTGGTTTCGACCTTCAACACCACCGCCTACATCTTTGCGATCTTCCTTGGCGCGACCGTATTCTCGTATGTCCTGCGTGAACTGGGCGGGGACGAGTTGATCGAACATGTGGTGCAATCCACCGGCTTTGGAGCGAACGGCACCATCCTTTTCATCCTGTTCATCGTCTTCCTGCTGGGATTTGTGCTGGACTGGATCGAGATCACGCTGATCGTGCTGCCCCTGATGCGCCCCATCGTGAACGGTCTGGGCATCGACATCCCCGGCTTTGGCGTGCTGGATGAACCGGCACTGGTGTGGTTCGTGATCCTTGTCGCTGTGACGCTACAAACCAGCTTCCTGACGCCGCCAGTTGGCTTTGCCTTGTTCTACCTCAAAGGCGTTTGCCCGCCAGAGATCAAGCTGACGCATATCTACAAAGGCATCGTGCCCTTTGTTTTGCTGCAACTGACCGGACTCGCGCTGGTCTTCCTGTGGCCGACATTGGCCACATGGTTGCCGTCAGTCGCTTATTGAGGAGCTACCGCCATGCGTCTGAGCCAATGTCATAACTTCCACGACTTTCGGCGGCTGGCCAAGCAACGGCTGCCGGGGCCGATCTTCAACTATATCGACGGTGGCGCGGATGACGAGGTTACGTATCGGGAAAACACCTACGCATTTGACCGCTGTGACCTTCTTCCGTCAGTTCTGCGTGGGGTGAAGGATGTGGACATGTCCGTCACGGTCATGGGGCAAAAGCTGAATATGCCGGTCTATTGCTCGCCTACCGCGTTGCAGCGCCTGTTCCACCATCAGGGTGAACGCGCCGTCGCGGCAGCGGCAGAGAAATACGGTACCATGTTCGGAGTTTCCTCTCTGGGAACCGTCTCGCTGGAGGAGCTGCGCCGGAAACACAAGAACCCGCAGGTCTATCAATTCTACTTTCACAAGGATCGCGGGTTGAATGCCGCCATGATGCAGCGCGCCAAAGAGGCGGGTGTCGAGGTCATGATGCTGACCGTCGACAGCATCACCGGTGGCAACCGCGAGCGTGATCTGCGTACCGGGTTCTCGATCCCGTTCCGATTGACGCTGGGCGGCATGATACAGTTTGCGATCAAGCCGATGTGGGGCATCAACTATGTCACCCATGAAAAGTTCCGGCTGCCTCAGCTTGAGGAACATGTGGATATGGGCGGTGGGGCCAGCTCGATCGGGGGGTATTTCACCGATATGCTCGATCCGTCGATGAACTGGGATGACGTGGCGCAGATGGTGCGCGACTGGGATGGTCAGTTCTGCCTGAAAGGGATCATGACCGTCGAAGATGCCAAACGCGCGGCTGAGATTGGTTGTACCGGCATCATCCTGTCGAACCACGGTGGCCGCCAACTGGACGGATCGCGCACGCCGTTTGACCAGCTGGCCGAGATTGTAGATGCCGTTGGCGACAAGCTGGACGTGATGATGGACAGCGGCATTCAGCGTGGCACCCATGTGCTCAAGGCGCTTTCGATCGGGGCCAAAGCCGTGGGTATCGGGCGGCACTACCTGTATCCTCTGGCTGCCGCAGGGCAGGCTGGGGTCGAACGGGCCCTTGGGTTGATGCGTGCCGAGATCGAGCGCGACATGAAGTTGATGGGTGTCACCAGTGTTGGCCAGCTCAGCCGCGAGAATATTCGTTTCCGCAATCCCTAACCCGAAACGGGGGCCGATATGACCAATGACGCGTTGATCAAACATTTCCGCTCTATCGTCGGCACGCGTCACGGGCTGATCGGAGCGCGCGCGACAGAGCGTTTTCGGCGCGGTTTCCGCTCGGGCGAGGGTGAGGCGCTGTGCGTCGTTCTGCCGGGAACTCTGCTGGAGCAATGGAAGATCCTACAAGCCTGCGTCGCAGCCGACAAGATCGTCATCATGCAGGCGGCCAATACTGGCCTGACCGAAGGGTCTACGCCGTCCGGCACCTATGACCGGGACGTTGTTCTGATAAATACGCGTCGGATGAACACTCTGGTGCCGTTGAACGACGCAGAGCAGATTGTCAGCTTTCCGGGCGCCACGCTTTTTGCGCTGGAAAAACTGTTGGCCCCGCTGGGACGCGAGCCGCATTCGGTGATCGGTTCGTCCTGCATCGGCGCGTCGATCGTGGGTGGAGTATGCAACAATTCCGGCGGATCTCTGGTCGAACGCGGTCCGGTTTACACGGAACTTTCCGTCTATGCGCAGATCACAGAACAGGGTGATCTGGAATTGGTCAACCACCTCGGCATCGATCTGGGCAGCACGCCGGAAGAGATCCTCGCCAACCTCGATGCAGGGAAATTTGAACGCAACCCCGGGGCAACCAACAAACGCGCATCGGCCAGCGACTACGCACAGATCGTGCGGGACGTGAATGCGGAAACGCCTGCGCGGTTCAATGCGGACAAGGCCAAGCTTTTCGAATCATCGGGCTCGGCCGGGAAGCTGGCCGTTTTTGCCGTGCGCCTTGACACCTTTCCCAAGAACGAGGTCGAGAAGGTGTTCTATGTGGGCACCAATAGTCCCGACGATCTGGCGGACCTGCGGCGCCACATATTGTCAGAGTTCAAATCGCTGCCGGTTTCGGCCGAATACATGCATCGCGAAGCGTTCGACATTGCAGCACGCTATGGCAAGGACACAGTCGTGATGATCGACAAGCTTGGCACGGACCGTCTGCCGATGTTCTTTGCGATAAAGGGCGCCGTGGATGCCCGCCTGCGGCGCATCCCGTTGTTGCGAAATCTCACCGATCGTTTCATGCAGGCAGCAATAGCTCTGTGGCCAAGTGTCCTGCCCAAGCGGATGATGGATTTTCGCGACAAGTTTGAACACCACCTTATCCTGAAAATGAAGGATGAAGGTGTGTCCGAGGCCGCCGAGTGGCTGCCGCGATTTCTGGGGGACCGTGATGGCGGGTTTTTCGAATGTGATGCGCGCGAGGCCAGGATTGCAGGCCTCCATCGTTTCGCGGCGGCAGGCGCGGCCGTGCGTTACATGGCGATCCATTCGGACGATGTCGAAGACATCATCGCTCTGGATGTCGCGTTACGTCGAAACGACCAGGACTGGCTGGAGAAGCTGCCGCCTGAAATCGAAGAGCAGTTGGTTCACAAACTCTATTACGGGCACTTCATGTGCCACGTGATGCATCAGGATTACATAGTCAAAAAAGGGGCCGACCCCAAAGCGCTTAAGGCCGCAATGTTGAAATTGTTTGACGAACGCGGCGCGGAATACCCTGCTGAACATAACGTGGGGCACCTTTACAAGGCCAAGCCCGACCTCGCGGCACATTACAAATGCTGTGACCCGACCAACGCGTTCAATCCGGGTATCGGCAAAATGTCCAAGGCGAAGAATTACCAATAGCCAGCTTTTCCGACGTGGACGGGTGCCGAAAAAACGCACGGCACACACGCCGGGCTTTGGCGAAAAGGGTGTTGGCGCCTGACCTTCTGACCTCATGAAGGCGGCCACGAAAACAAAACAACTTGTGCAGCGAGGGCGGCCAAAACCGAATGAGCGTCGCTTTTCAGGTACAAAGAAGATTCGGACGGTGCAGTCAGGATAATCGGAGTCGGGAAGGAATTTCGCGCTGAGGTGAGGAATTCGGCCACGATTGACGCAGATCGTTTGGTTTTGAGTGTCACACACACGCATTCGTCAGGCCGCCCAAGATTTGAACTGGCGGGTTCGTGCGGTCAATTGACAAAACACCTTTCTGTTCAGGTAAATTCAGGGATGGGTGATTTCCGCCGGGTTTTCCTAGGGTTAGCCTTGACCTGCAATCGGATTGCAACTCACGCGTCCGAAGCTGCAGGCCAGAAAGCCATCTTGCATGCGAAAAATTGCAGATGACCGGAGCCAGAAAAACGCCAATTTTCCCTTATTTTTTACGTTTTTTGGAGAACTACGGGAAACCCCCAATTTCGCGCGGCGACAATCAGGGGTAAACACAACTTACCGTACTTACCACACAAACACACACACGGTATTTACTTTCCCCGATGAGGGGCTGGCCACACCCCCTCGGCCGGCCCCTCTTAACTTTTGGGGGTCAGTGGCATTGCGGATCGTTGCCAATGTCGAAGGGCGTGATGATCTTTCCGAGCTGTGTTAACTTTGGATCAACTCGGCGACGAGCGCGGGCAAGTCTTGTGATGCGCAATAGGCCACGTTGTGCGGAATTTCAGCGACCGGCGTCTTCCGATATCCTTTGGTAAACAGCAAAAACGGGATTTTCGCACGAGCGGCCGTTTCCGCGTCAACTTCGCTGTCGCCGACGAACAAACGTGGGCCAGAAGCTTGAAGCGCATCGAAGCTTGCGAACAGATGGTTCGGGTCCGGTTTTCGCGTCGAAAGGCTGTCGCCGCCAAGAACAACGTCGAAATATTGGGACAGGTCCAGTGCTTCAAGCACATGCCGTGCGGGCGCTTCTGGTTTGTTGGTGCAGACACCCAAAGCGCACCCCATCTGTCGCAAGGCAACCAGCGCTTCGGGGATACCGGGGTAGGGAACAGTCGTTTCGCTTGCAGCAGCATTGTAATGTTTCAGTGTCAGCTGCGTCAGCTCCGCGTGGCGATCCAACGGCAGGCCGCAATGGCGGATCATGCGCTCGACCAGTTTGGGTAAGCCGTTGCCGACGAATCCTTTGATGACGTCATGCGACAAGGGATCGTGCCCAACATCGTCCAGCGTGCGGTTGGCTGCTGCTGCCAGATCACCCAGGCTGTCCACCAGCGTTCCGTCCAGATCAAATACAACTGCTGCGGTCATAATTTACGCGCCTTTCATCATCTGGCCCAAGACCTAACGCGCCTTGTGCCGGTCCGCAATCGCTTGTGTTAAAACGACACTTGACAATCCTTACTAAAATAATCAGATTAAGCTTCAGGAACAGAAAGCCAGCCCTTTCGGGGTCAGCCAGATCACATGAAACGCGATAGATATGGCACCATGCCGAAACGCTCTGGAGATGTCCCGATGAACGTACAGAACCCGACCCCAACCCAAGGTTACGCTGTCTCGATGCTTCCCGCGCACAAGGCCGAGGATCTGACCAAGGGCGGCAACCTAGCCCACATAGAACTGGGTGATCAGCTCTATACCCTGCGCATCACCCGCGCAGGCAAACTGATCCTGACGAAATGAGCGCGCCTTTCAAGCGCGGTGGCGCAGCGGTGGGCCGTCTTGCCGATCTCGAACCCGTCGAAGCGGGTGCCGTGATGTATCTGCGGATGTGGAGCGACGGTGAGGGCGGCCGCGCTGATGCTGCCAGCGATTTTCAAGTCGCGCTGGGCTCGGATTGCGGGCGTGCCGCAATGCTGACCCTGGATCGCTTATGTTCGCTATGCGCCACCCATGGCCGCCGCCCTCTGATCCGGCATGGTCTTGGATGTGCTTGCCTTGGCGCGGATGAGAATTGCTTTGCCCAGATGATCGCGGCAGCGTCCGAAGGGGCGCGTGAAGATGCGATGATGCTGGCGTCCTTGATCGTACGTCCGGATTTTGCCCCCGCTTTGGCGTCCCTGTCGGAAGAACTGGGCCTGATTCTCAGACGTATGACGGCAGGTTTCAAAATGCCGATCACCGGCCACCAGACCCCCTCGGCCGTGCTCCACTGACCCTGAGTGTTGAACGGCCAAACCCCGGCAATACGCCGGGGTTTTTCACTCAGCAGCACCCGCATCCGGCATGGTGATGGTCATGATCGCAAACAAGGGCAGGGGTGAAGTCACCTACCTCGGACAACACATCCCTTAACGCCCATAGGATCATGTCAACATCCTCGGCCTCGATGGTCAGCGGTGGGCGGATTTTCAGAATGCTATCCCTGGGTCCTTCGCTGCCGATCAGGATGCGATGATCGCGCATCCGGTTTTTGACATAGCTGCAAATCTCCGTGCCTTCGCTTCCGTCGGGGTTGATCAGTTCCACGCCGAGAAACAGCCCCATACCCCGCACGTCGCCAACGCAACCAAAGTCGGCTTCGATCTGGCGCAGCCCCGCCATCAGACGATCCCCCATCAGGCGGGCATTGTCCTGCAAGCCTTCGTCGTCAACGATATCCAGCACCTCTTTGCCGATCCGGCAGGACAGGGTCGAGCCGCCAAAGGTCGAAAAGAACTCGATCCCGTTGTTGAAGCTGTCTGCAATCTCTCTGGTTGTCACCAGCACGCCCAGCGGGTGCCCGTTGCCGATTGGCTTGCCCATCACCACGATATCCGGAACCGCGCCCTGGTGCTCGAAGCCAAAGTAATACTCACCCAGACGTCCCAGACCTGTCTGCACCTCATCGGCGATGCAAACGCCCCCGGCAGCACGGATTTTCTCGTAAACCGCAGGCAGATAGCCCTTGGGCGGAATGATCTGTCCGCCGACAGACGGGAAGGTTTCCGCGATGAAACCTGCCACGCCCTGTCCCTTGTCCCGAAGGGCCGCAATCGCCGGATCGACAAGATCAGCAAATCTTTGCGCCCGGTCCGCATCGTCACGCTTGAATGACCCGCGATAGTCATCCGCAACCTCAACCAGTTCAACCCAGTCGGCTTTCCCGATGCCGCCCGGTTTGTTGAACTTGTAGGCCGAGATCGCCACCGCAGCGTTTGTGTTGCCGTGATAGCCGTGATCCGGCGTCACGATCCCTTTCGCCCCGGTATGGGTGCGGGCAAGCCGCAGGGCCAGTTCGTTGGCCTCGGTTCCCGAGTTGACGAAGAAGCAGACCTGTAGGTGATCCGGCAGCTTGGACAGGATCTTGTCGGCAAAAGCTGTCTGGGCCGGGTGCAAGTAGCGGGTGTTCGAGTTCATGCGCCTTAGCTGACCCGCAGCCACAGCCTGAATGCGCGGATGGGCGTGGCCCACATGCGGGACGTTGTTGTAGGCGTCCAGATAGGGGCGGCCCCATTCGTCGAACAGGTGATGCTTCCAGCCGCGCACCAGCATGACCGGATCGTCATAGGTCAAGGACAGGTTGCCCCCGAAATGCGCCCGCCGTTTGTTCAGGATTTCCGCTTTGTCAGTGGGTTGATAGAACACCTTGTCATCCGGCAGGTTCAGCAACGCTGCCGGGTTCGGGCAGACCGCGTGCCACAGCTCCATCTCGTCCGGATCGCCGACGCCAGGCCAGTCCGCTTCCATGCCATCGGTGGTGAGCGCCAGTTGGAAATGCACATGCGGAGCCCATCCACCATTCTGGCTGGCATCACCCAACCTGGCAAACGCGGCCCCCTGTGCCACCGGGTCGCCAGGTTTCAACCGGTCACAGCATTCAGGGTCCAGATGGCCATAGAGCGTATAGAATGGGTCGCCTTTGGGCGTTTCGTGATGCAGGATGATCACCCCGCCGTAATCAAGATGCTGGTCACGGTTCTCGACCACTTCAACCCGCCCACTCATCGGCGCGTGCAGAACCGTCCCGGCGGGTGCAAACACATCCACCGCCAGATGCACCGTCCGCCTGTCCGAGGCTTTCCACGGACCCTTGCGAAACCCCGGCTCTGCATAGATCAGGCGGGGCTCGTTGTAGTAACCCAGCCACGGGTCTTGCCCGTAGTCTTCACCTACGCGCGCAGCCTCGGCCAAAGGCATGTGGAACGGGTTTTGGGGCCAGACGCAGTTTTCGACCGAAAGCGAGCCCATGGGCACATCGCTCAGATCCTGGCCGAACAGGTCGGCAAACTGCCCCCGATAGTCCTGTAAATAGACGTGGATACGTTCAGCCCCATCAACAACCGGCAACCCGCATGCCGCCCGCAACCGCGCCGACATCAGTCCACCATTGACGGATGCGTTCTCAAGGAACCGCCAAGCGGGAGCCTGAGAGATGGTCACATAGGGATCATCCGGATTCTCGGCCGCCATCAGGGTCGAGTTGACGACCGACACGGCAAGCCGCATCCTCAGCAACGGCCAGATCAGGTCAACCTCATCCGCCCGCAGCCGGTTGGCCGCGTGATAGCCCTTTACCAACGCAGCCAAAGCCCGTTCCGGTTTGGGGTGATCCAGCACGACATAAGCGCCGGCAATCGCCAGATCGCAGATGCGCGGCGCGGCGCACATGTCACCCAGATCGATCAGGCCTGAGATCCGCCGCCGCTCGCTCAGTTCCCCTTCGACCAGAATGTTATAGTCATTGGCGTCGTTGTGGATGGCCTGTTTCGGCAGGTCCGCAAGGACGTCCGCGATTGCAGCGAACGCCTCACAGATCTCCGTTAGCCGCTCCTGTCGCGCGGGATCCGGGATTATGCCCAACTTGTCCGCAATCCAGCCGGCCTGCATCAGATCCCATTTGAAATCAGGTCGGTGCAATCCCTCATGCTCAAACCCTTCCAAGGTCCGGTCGGTTGCCCCCAAAACGCGCCCCAGTTTCAGGATTAGCTCTTCGGATTTTGGGGCGGCCTTCGCGTAACATTGCCCCGGCAGGCACTCCAATAGCCAAACCAACCTGCGCTGTCCTTCAGAATCGGCAATCTCGGGCAGCATTGCGCCGGTCAAACCGGGGAACACCTTGGGAAACGGCAACCCCGGTGCAGCTGTTGCGATATGCGCCAGGGCCTTGATCTGGAGATCAACCAGATCGGCATCGCATCCGGCCCGCATTGCCTTCAGCACATAGTCCTGACCATTGGTGGCGTGCACCAGAAAGTTCAGATCATATTCACCATCCAACCGCGTCAAACGGGCGTCCAGCCCCCAGAGCCGCCGCAGCGCGGCCGTCCAAAAAGCATTCAAATCGTCCATTCCCGTCTCCGCTCCGATCACGCCGGAGCCCTCTTCATCTGGCCAAAAATATCCTCGGGGGGAATCGCGCTTTGGCGCGATGGAGGGCAGACACCCCCCCGCGTTACCCCATGGTCCGCAGGCGCTTGATCAACGACGAGGTGTCCCAGCGGCCACCGCCCAGTTTCTGTACATCCTTGTAAAACTGATCGACCAGAGCGGTGACGGGCAGGGATGCACCGGTTTCATTGGCGGTATCCAGACAGATACCCAGATCCTTGCGCATCCAGTCGACGGCAAAGCCATGTTCAAACTGATCATCCAGCATGGTCTCATACCGGTTTGCCATCTGCCAGCTGCCCGCCGCGCCCTGGCTGATCACCTCGACCACGGCCCTTCCGTCCAAACCTGCCTTTTCGGCGAAGTGTAACGCTTCGCTGAGACCCTGAACCAGACCAGCGATCGCGATCTGGTTGCACATCTTGGTCATTTGGCCCGCACCGCTGTCTCCGATCCGGCGGCAGATTTTGGAGTAGACATTCATCACCGATTCAGCCGCATCATAGGCGGCCTGATCTCCGCCACACATAATTGACAGAACACCGTTTTCAGCGCCTGCCTGACCGCCCGAGATCGGCGCGTCCACAAAGGCGATACCCTGTGAATTGCCGGCAGCGCACAATTCGCGCGTGACCTTTGCAGACACCGTCGTGTGGTCGACGAAAACAGCCCCGCTGGACATGCCGTGAAATGCGCCGTCCCCGCCGGTGCAAACCATGCGCAGATCGTCGTCATTGCCGACGCAGGCCATCACAAACTCGGCGCCTGCAGCCGCGTCTTTCGGGGTGGCCGCCATCGACCCGCCATGCTGCTTCACCCAGGCTTCGGCCTTGGCGGCCGTGCGGTTATAGACAGTGACGTCATGACCTGCGTCCTGAAGATGCCCAGCCATTGGATAGCCCATGACACCCAGGCCAAGGAACGCGACTTTTGCCATTTTGTGATCCTCTCCGCTGTTCGGTCGGCATCAGCGGTGCGTGCCTGACCGAATTGTTTGGCGAAGACAAAGCAAAGCTGCGCCCAAAGGGCAACCCCAAGTCAGCCTTTCCCGCCCAGATCCTGCAGGATCGGGCAATCAGGCCGGTCATCCCCGGCGCAGGCGTCGATCAGGTGGCTCAGCGTTTCGCGCATCGCGTTCAGGTCGGCGATCTTGGCTTCGACCTGTGCCAGATGATCCCGTGCGACTTGTTTCACATCTGCGCTGGCGCGGGTTTCATCCTCGTAAAGCGCCAGCAATGTCCGGCAATCCTCGATGGTGAACCCAAGCGCCCGGGCACGGCCCAGAAAGTTCAGCTTGTGCACGTCCTGTTCGCGAAACCGGCGATAGCCGTTGTCATCGCGCAGCGGTTTGATGAGGTTGATATCTTCATAATACCGGATTGTCTTGGCAGGCAGGCCGGTGCGGGCTGACACATCTCCGATATTCATGCGTGCACCTCCTTGGCGGGCGGGATCGGGGTTTCCGGCACGCTGGCTCGGACGCGACGCAGGCGCAGCGCGTTCGAGACGACAAAGACACTGGACAGCGCCATCGCGCCAGCCGCCAGTGCCGGAGACAACAGATGGCCGCCGAACGGGTAAAGGGCGCCAGCAGCGACGGGGATCAGCAGGACGTTGTAACCAAACGCCCATCCCAGGTTCTGGCGAATGTTTCGCATTGTCCGGCGGCTGATCTCAGTCGCATTTGCAACCCCGCGCAGATCACCGGACATCAGGACGACATCGGCCGTTTCGATGGCTACATCCGTGCCCGTCCCGATGGCAATGCCGATATCAGCCGTTGCCAGCGCAGGGGCGTCGTTGATGCCGTCGCCGACGAAAGCCAGCGTGCCGAACTTGTCCCGCAAGGCGATGATCGCATCCACCTTGCCGTCGGGCAGCACTTCGGCGGTGACGTGATCGATCCCCAGCCGATCAGCCAGAGCCTGCGCGGTGCGCGCATTGTCTCCGGTGACCATGGCCACGGTCAGACCCATTTGGTGGAGCCGCTCCAGCGCCTCTTCGGTGCCGGGTTTGATCGGATCGGACACAGAAAACATGGCCGCAGCCTGCCCATCGAGCGCAACGAACAATGGTGTTGCCCCTTCGGCAGCGCGGGCCTCTGCCTCGCTTGCCAGGGGCCCAAGATCGATCCCGCGTTGTTGCATAAGCCGGTGCGACCCGATCAACGCGTTCCGGCCTTCAACCAGCCCCTGCACGCCAAGCCCGGTCAGGGACCGGACGTCTGTCGCCTTGGGCAGCGTCGCAGGCCCGGCCCGGGTAATCGCCGAAGCTATCGGGTGTTCCGACCGCGCCTCGAGGGCGGCGGCCAGCCGTACAACCTCATCCCTGTCAAATCCGTTCGCCGTCAAAACACTGTCCAATTCCGGACGACCCAGTGTCAGGGTCCCCGTCTTGTCCAGCGCGATGACGCGTGCCTGCTGAAGCTGTTGCAGGGCATCGCCCTTGCGGAACAGAACCCCCAGCTCGGCCGCCCGCCCGGTGCCGACCATGATCGAGGTCGGCGTGGCCAGCCCCATGGCGCAGGGGCAGGCAATGATGAGCACCGAAACACCAGCGACAAGCGCCAGTGGCAGGGCCGGGCTCGGGCCGAAAATCAGCCAGGCTGCGACAGTGATCACGGCGACCAGGATGACCGCTGGGACAAAGCGATATGTAATCCGATCGACCAGGCCCTGGATTGGCAGCTTTGCCCCCTGTGCCTGCTGGACCATGCGGATGACCTGCGCCAGCACCGTGTCGCCCCCCACGCGCGTCGCACGAACCCGCAAGGCACCGGTGCCATTCACGGTTCCCCCGACAACCGCTGCGCCGGCTGATTTGCCAATCGGTATCGGCTCGCCTGTGATCATGCTCTCATCGACGTAAGAGGTGCCCTCGAGCACTTCGGCATCCACCGGCACACGTTCGCCCGGGCGGATGTGCAGGATATCGCCGACCGCGATCTCGGCGATAGGACGGTCTTCGATCCGGCCATCGACTTCGATCCGCGCGCTTTTGGGCTGCAGACCCACCAGCTTACGGATTGCAGCCCCGGTTTTGCTCTTGGCACGGGCCTCCATCAGCCGGCCCAGAAGGATCAGAACGACAATTACGGCTGCGGCCTCGAAATAGACATTGGCTGTACCTTGCGGCAGCGCACCGGGGGCAAATGTGGCCGTGACCGAATACAGATAGGCCGCCCCGGTCCCCAGCGCGACCAGCGCGTTCATGTCCGGCGTGCCCCGCAGCAACGACGGGATGCCTTTGCTGTAAAACACACGACCAGGCCCCAGCAGCAGAGCCGACGTCAGTGCGAACTGAATCAACTGGCTGTTCTGCGCGCCGATGGTGGCGTGAACCCAGTGATGGAAAGCGGGAATCATGTGCCCGCCCATCTCAAGAATGAACACAGGCAGGGCGAGTACGGCAGCCAGTATCGTGGTCCGGGTCAACCTTTGAATTTCGTCATCTTCGCGGTTTTCAGGTTTCGAAGCGCCTTGCAGCCGCGCCGGGTACCCGACTTCAGTTACCACCTGAGCCAGCGCCTCTGGCGTTGTTGCCCCCGCAGCGTAAGTCACTGTGGCAGTTTGAGTCGCCAGATTGACCTGCGCTTCGACCACACCGGGGCTGGCCGTCAGCGCACGCTCGATTTTGCCCACACATGACGCGCAGGTCATGCCTTCAATGCTTAGGTCCGCCCGGCTGGTCTCAGCCGGATACCCTGCGGCATCCAGGGCTTTGGTCAGGGCCGAAACCGGCCCTTCGAAAGCCACCTGCGCGGACTTGGTTGCAAAGTTGACCGAGGCCGCATCTACCCCCGGCACATTTCTCAACGCTGCTTCAACGCTGCCCACACAGGATGCGCATCCCATGCCGGTGATTTTCAGTTCTGTCAGTGCCTTTAGCCCCATGCGACTCGTCCCGGAGGTTTCTTTAGGCTCCAGATGGGGGTTCCAGTGACCGGAAGGTCAAGGGCCCGGGGTAATTTTAGTGTCCCGGGTCGCGCATGTTGCGCTCCATCATGCGCTGATACAGGCGTGGCGAAAGGCGGTTGAGCCACCAGGACAGGCGCGCCACGCGGCCAACCGGGATCATGGACTGCGATTTGTCCAGCCCGCGCAGGATCGTTTCGGCTGCGGCCTCGGGGCTCATTTCGTCCATCCCGTCCTTCGCCGATCCGGGCCGCGCGGTTCCGTCCGTTTGCTCTTGCGCGTTGCCGGGGTTGGTGGCCACAAAGGACGGCGCAGCGATCTGGACCTGAACGCCATGAGGGGCTTCTTCCGAGCGTAGCGATTTGAAGAATCCCTCCAACGCATGTTTCGAGGCAGCATAGGCCGTCCGATGGTAAAGCGGAGCAAAACCGGCCACCGATGAGATGGCCAGATGTGTCCCCTTTGACGCCCGAACCGGGTGCAAAAACGCGCGGGCCATTTCAACAGCCGCAAAGTAGTTGATATCAAACAGTGATCGGTGGCTGGCCGAGTCGGACTTTTCAAAGCCCCGGATTTGCGTGACGCCGGCGTTGTAGATGACCAGATCAATACTGTCGCAGGTCGTGATTGCCCTTTGGCACGCGTTGGCAAGCTGCGCGGGGTCCGTCAGATCACACGCGATTGGAAGCTGGTTCGACCCGGAGTCCAGACCTGAAATATCGAGATCCAGCAGCACCACACGCCACCCGCGACTTTGCAGAGCATGGCTGAGAGCCTGCCCCAAACCGCCCGCTCCACCGGATATGACGGCCGTCTTCATAGCCCGGCCTGCTTTTGCCAGAGCGCGAACACCTGGGCGCTGGTTTTTTCGGGCGTGTAACCGAAGTCGGATTTCAGGGCGGTGTTATCCAGAACCGGTCGATATTGCAGAAATCGCACCTGTTCCGGCCCATAACGGGACAGACCCAGCGGACGCGCAGCGGCCAAAGCCGATTTCAGCGCCCAAGCGGGCAGGCGCAGAACCGGTTTCCCCATGGCGCGGGCCAGATCGGTCACACCCATCGCACCGTCCCCGGCGACGTTGTAAACGCCAATCGGCCCGTCGGTTGCCGCGCGCCGAAGGATACGTGCCAGATCATGCGTCCAAATGAATACAAACGGACTTTCGCTGCCGACCACGGCCAGCAGGCGCGGTTTGTGGAACAGGGCGGTGATCTGGTTTTCGGATCCAGCCCCCAGAACCGTGCCCACGCGCAGAACAACCTGTTCCAGATCGGGGGTGGCTTTGCGCGCTTCGGCCAGGATTTCCTCGACCTGCCTTTTGTGATCGGAATACGGAAACTCGGGGTTGCCTCGCAGCGGATCACCTTCGCGCAGCGGTACTGGGTTGTCCGCGTGATAGCCGTAGGCAGCACCGGAAGACGTGACGACCAACCGGTGCACCCCGTTGGCAATGGCTGCGTTCACCACCTTGCGGGTGCCCTCGACATCAACCGCATATGCCGCCGCACGTTCCATTTTTGGCGGAGGCGTCACGATGGAGGCCAGATGCACTATGACATCCGGCTTCACGTTGCAGATCACACGTGCGGGGGCGTCCGTTGTCACATCCATGGGCAGATAGTGGACGTTTTCCGGCATGCTTTTCGGTTGTTTAAGATCCGTGGCAAAAACCTCGTGCCCCTGAAGTTCGGGCAGCAGCGCCTGACCGACCAACCCGGCGGCACCTGTGATCAGGATACGGGTCATCGCGCGGCCTCGGTTCGGGCCATGACCGACGCCAGGGCAATCCCCGAGATCGCGTGCCAGATGCCCCAGAACGCCGCAACAACGGCCATGCCGCCAAGCCCGTGGAAGAAGGCAAAGATCAACACCAGCCCAAGGCCGGAATTCTGAATGCCGGTTTCGATGGTGATGGCACGGCGATCGAAGGGGGACAGCCGGGTCAGAGTGGCCACAACCCAACCGCCCCCCAGCGCCAGGGCGTTGTGAAGGACCACAAGCCCGGCAACAGCCCCGGCAAAACTGAGGAAAAACCCCCAGTTTGCGGCCAGGGCAAGTACGATGAAGGCCCCAAAAATACCCATCGACAAGTATTGCAGCGGCGCGCGCAAGCGGGCTGTCAGGGCTGGGCGGCGCTGGTTCAGTGCGATGCCCAGGACCAGAGGCAAGATCAGCATCAGCCCGACAAGGATTGCGATTTGTACCGGATCAATCTGGGTCTGCTGCAGGATCGCGCGTGTCGACGGATACAGCCCGCCCCAAAGCGCAATGTTGAAGGGCGTCATGAAAACCGCGCCGATGGTTGCAAAGGCGGTCATCGACACTGACAGCGCCGCATTTCCACCGGCGCGGTGGGTAATGAAGTTCGAAATATTGCCCCCCGGACAGGCGGCGACAAGGATCAGCCCAAGCGCGATCGACGGGCGCGGCTCCGTCATCCACACCAAAGCAAAGGTCAGAGCGGGCAAAACGATGAATTGGGATACCAGTCCGACAAGTACCGGCTTGGGCGCGCGTCGCAAACGATCGAAATCCCGAGGCGTCAGATCGATCGCAATCGAGAACATCACGATCGCCAGTATCGCGTTCAACAGCGTCAGGGAGGTCGGGCTGAAATTCAGTGTGACTTCGTCGATACCACTCATACGGCGGCTTTCCGCAGCCGTTCGATCCACCCGGAAACGGCCTTTCTGTAAGTGGCCTTGTCCACGTAGTAAGCCATTCGCGGCAGATCGATATAGCTCATGCCTCCGGTGGCGCGCGTATAGTCTTTTTGCTTTTCGGTTTTCAGATCGGCCGCCACCGGGCAATCCTTCTGATGACCTTTTATATAGCGCGCCACCATTTCGGCCTGCTCGTGCCTGCCCTGCCAGCCCAGGCCAGTTGCCTCGACCATGCCCAGCACAAAAAGATCGTCCCGTTCCGGGTGTAGCGCGTTCAGGTACAGATGTGGTGCGTCGCCTTGCCAGTTCAGCAAGTCCTTGTCGATGAACGGGTAGTGCAGCTTGTATCCGGTCGCGGCGAGGATCATGTCATACTCTTCGCTCGAGCCGTCCTTGAAATGCACGGTTTGGCCTTCCAGTCGGTCGATATCGGGGCGAATGCGCAGATCACCATGGCCCGCGTGATACAAAACCAGAGAATTCACCACCGGATGGCTTTCATAAAGCTGATAATCAGGCTTGGGAAAACCGTATTTCTGCGGATCGCCAACAAACCAGCTCAGGATCAGGCCGTCTACCTTACGCTTCAGCCACATGGGCAGGCGGATCTTGCCGCCCATTGTGTCGGCAGGTTTGCCGAAGACGTATTTGGGCACGAAGTAATAGCCGCGACGCATGGACAGATCGCAGCGTTTTGCGTGATGGATTGCGTCAACCGCAATGTCGCAGCCGGAATTTCCCGCGCCCACGACCAACACACGCTTGCTGTCGAACTGGCTGGGGTAACGGTACTGCGAGGCATGGATCAATTCGCCGTCAAACGTACCGGGAAAGCTGGGTACATTCGGCTCTGACAGGGTGCCGTTTGCAATCAGAACCCCTGCGAATTCGGCCTGATGCTCGCCGTCGGCATCGCGCCAGAAAACACGCCAACCGTCACCAGATTCGCCCAGCGGTGTGATCCGAGTGACTTCTGCATTGAACTTGTAACTTTCACGCAGGCCGAAACGATCGGCAAAGGCCCGGAAATAGTCGCGCATCGCCCGGTGCGAGGGGTACTCGGCAACCGCCTCATCCATCGGGAAATCTTCGAATTCAGTCATTCGTTTTGAGGAGATCAGATGCGCTGACTCATACATGGTCGATCTGGGGGCATCGATATCCCACAGACCGCCCACATCCGAGTGCAATTCGAACCCCTGAAAGGCGATGCCCTGTTCCTTCAGCACCTTGGCTGCGGCCAAACCCATCGGCCCCGCCCCGATCAGGGCGAATGCGTTGCGCGTCTGTGTCATGAACCCTCCCGAAGTTCGTGATGCTTAACTTGAACGAACGACCAAAATAAGGCAAGATGAAAATCATGAGTCTGAAAAACATAGAAAAGCCAAGGCAAAGAGCAGCGTCCAAGCGGTCTTTGGAGACCAAGGCAAGGATCATGGATGCGGCTGAAACCGTCTTTGCCGACCGGGGATTCGAAGGTGCGTCGATCCGGGATATCGCGGCATTGGCAGGGGTTCAGATTGGTCTTGTGCACCATCATGGTGGTGGCAAGGAAGAGTTGTTTTACAGAACCGTCGCGCGGCGTGCGGACGAACTGGCGCAGCTTCGGGTCGACGCGTTGAACAGGGCCAGGGCTGTTGCTCCGCTGACGCTTCACAGCATTCTGGACAGCTTTATTCGACCCTATGTGGACCTGGCTGAGAAGGGTGGGTCTGGATGGATGGCATATGGACGGTTGGTGGCCCACGTATCGGTTGACCCCAGGTGGCGCGATATCGCAGCAGAGTGTTTCGACCCCACCGCCCAGCTGTTCATCACCGAGATCGCCACGCTTTACCCGGATGTCGATCCAGCCGTTTTGGCAAGTGGCCAAGTTTATTCGGTCTCGGCGATGCTGGCCCATCTCAACAGTGGATGGCGGGTCGAAGCCCTGTCGCAGGGCGGTGACGTGTCCGGCATGGAGCGTCTGGTGGACTTTTGCGCCGCCGGTATCGAAGCAATGGTACGATCCGGTCGTGAATGAACCCTCACGCGACGCGTGACTGTGTGTTCAATCGTTGAGTTGGCGCCCTGGTTTTCCCAATAGCTGTTTCCAGCATCCGGACAGTAGGCGCAGGCTGGATGATTGTATCCCATTTAGCGATCTTTTGGACGCCCTCCGCCTTGATTGAGGTGAAAACGTGGCATCAATGTGGCGCATGAGCTAAAAGTTTAATTATGTTGTGCTGCTCTTTCACAGAGTGGTTTGTAACAAGTATTTATTCGTAAGGTGGGCACATGACATTCATACGAAACATAGCCGCGATTGCTGTTGCAGGCGTGATGGCTGCAAGCGGTGCTTCGGCGCTGACCATTTCCAGCATCTCGCCCTCTTGGCAAAACGTAAATCCAACGTCCGGCGTTTCTGAAAGCACCTCTGGTCCAACGATTTCTCTTCGGTGGGGAAATGGCAGCAGCTCAAGCGGTTACGATTTCACGCCAACAGGCACGCCGATTTCAGGTCTGTTGCCTGATACGGCATTTGCTCTGGGACAGTTCTCGCATCTGAATTTCCCGATCACGGGAACAACGCTGAGCACCGTCGACCTCATTGTCGACATACTGATCAGTGGTGGCCCTCTGGTGTCTTCGTCATTTGCCCTTACGCATAACGAGACATTGAATCGTCCAAGCAATTGTCCGGCGGATTCTACCCCTTGCGATGACATCGTGACCATTACCAATACTTTGGGCTCACAGAACTTCAGCTTTGGTGGGCAGAATTATGTGTTTTCAGTCCTCGGCTTCTCTCAGAACGGCGGCGGCACTATTTCAAACGGCTTCAGCACAACGGAAAACATGCAAAACGTCGCGACGCTGTACGGGCAATACACGATTGCCCCTGTGCCATTGCCCGCCGCTGGCTGGCTGCTTCTTGGCGGCATCAGTGGCTTGTTTGTGATGGGTCGCCGGAAAAAGCGCAGCATGGCCTGACGGCTTTTTGTGCTCTCTCCATTCTTGTGGTGAGAGCATGCCTGGAATCAGGCTGCTCTGGTGAAGCCAGGAATTCGGTCTTTCAGAGCATGCGCCTCACCGGGCCTGAAATGATGGAAATAGCTTGAAACGATACGGGCGCTTGCTGGAAGCCTGTCGGAAGGCCGCCCGATCATCACTCTTGCTGCAAATGTTCGAACAAAATCTTGCTGAACACGGATGGCGGTGACGTTCGCACGGCGCTGGGCGAGACGAAAAAACCGAACATGATGATCAGTATGATCAGGGCAGTACCGGCAAGACAAGCCGCCGAGAGGTGAAAGACCGAGCGAACCATTGCGACACTCCCTTCTCTAAATATCCGGAAATTCTGTGAGGTCTGAAACGTCAGCCTGACTTTGCCAGCTCTTGTTTCAGCCTTTGGTTTTCCGCCTGCAACTCTGCCAACTGCTGCCCCAGCTTGTTCAGATGAGGGCGCAACTCTGCTTCGGTGAAGCGCGGTGTGATGTGGCTTGGGCAGTTCCAGTCCAACGCCTCCACGCGAATGATCACGGCCCGTTCGGCCCGTGCCTCGGAAAGGGTAGCGGCCGCTGCTTCGCCTTCCGTGAATACGACGCGCCCAAGGATCTTGAGACGGCGTCGGTTGGCGTAATCCATCAGGATCATCGCGATGCGATCGTTGCCGTTCAGGTTCCCGCGCGAGATGTACTGTTTGTGGCCCGAAAAATCCGCATATCCGATAGTCTGGGGCCCCAGCACATTCAAAAATCCTGCTGGCCCGCCCCGATACTGCACATAGGGCCAGCCGGTCTCGGACACGGTGGATTGATAGAACCCGTCCCGTGCCTGAATGAACTCTTTCTCGGGGTCGCCGATCAGGTGGCCTTGCTGGGGACCACCTTCAATGAACTTGGTATAGGTTCTGGCCGATCCCATCCTCTCCTGATGGGCGCGGACAGAGGGAGTAAACGTCAGTTCGGCAAAAGCGCGGGGCATGAATGTCCTTTCAAAGACCCAGTTCGGTCAACCCGGGATGGTTTTCAGGGCGTTCGCCCTGGGGCCAATGGAACAGCCGGTCATCTTCTGCAATGGGAAGATCGTTGAGCGAGGCATGGCGATGTGACATGCGTCCGTCATCGGCGAATTCCCAGTTTTCATTGCCATAGGATCTGAACCACTGACTGCTGTCGTCGCGCCACTCATAGGCATAGCGCACGGCTATGCGGTTTCCGGCAAAGGCCCACAGTTCCTTGATCAGGCGATATTCCAGTTCTTTCCGCCATTTGCGGGTCAGAAAGGCGTGGATGTCGGTATGGCCGGACAGGAATTCAGCCCGATTCCGCCATTGACTGTCGTCGGTGTAGGCAGGCGTCACGCGGTCGGCGTCACGACTGTTCCAGGCATTTTCCGCCATGCGCACTTTTTGAGTGGCGGTTTTGAAGGTGAACGGGGGCAATGGGGGTCTGGACATTTTGCAAATGCTTTCAGGTGAGTGAGGCGGCAAGAAGAGCCATGGTCAGAAGGAAGGGGACGTACTGAGGTGGAAAAATGCTGGCGCGACGTTTCATCGGTCAAATCCTCGGGTGTACAGATCGGTTAACTAACAAAAAAGGTGTACCGATCTGTAAACTTTTGCAAGTAGAAATTTCACGATGAGACTGGGCGTCTGGCAAAATTATTTTAAAACAATGCTTTGGCTTGGGGTCATTGTACTTCACGCTTCATGATAATATGTACAGAACGGTACACCATGGAGCCGAATCATGCGCCCAAACAAACGGGATGAGTTGGTCAGCAAGGCCCTGAAGGTCTTTTACCGCGACGGGTTTCACGCAACCGGCATGGACAAGCTGGTTGTGGAAACAGGCGTGTCAAAGACGTCGATGTACAAGCATTTCCGCACCAAGGAAGACCTGATCGTGGCCGCGCTGCGCCTGCGGGATGAGAACTTCCGCAACTGGTTCTTTCAACGCATCGACGAGATGGCAGAAACACCAGCCGAACAGATCATCGTCAGCTTCGATGCCCTGAAGGAATGGTTTGAAGAGGACGGGTTCCGGGGCTGCATGTTCATCAAGGCCGGGGCCGAGTATCAGGATAAGGATCACCCGATCCATGTGCAGGCCGCTGAGCACAAACAGCTTTTGCTGGAACATTTTACGATCATAGCCCAACAGGCCGGCGCGCATGATCCTCGAAAACTCGCGAGTCAGATCGTGCTGTTGCAAGAGGGAGCAATCGTATCCGCCGTTCTGCTCAAGAACTGCGATCCGGCTGAAGACGCCAAGGATGCGGCCAAACACCTGTTGGCCAAAGAACTGGCTTAACCCCGCTAGTCAAAAGGGATTCTCTTACATTGCAGGCTGAGGAACGTTGCGTTGTTCCTCAAAGGGACGCCGCGTCACAAGGATTGGCGTGAATCGAACACAGCGCTAGCCTTTCCGGAAAGACTGATTGGAGAGCGTACAATGTCACTTTTCACTTCGACTGCGGCATGGGTCACCGATGAACACCGCATGTTCGCGGATATGGCTGGTCGGTTCATGGATGACGAACTGTCGCCCAATATCGAAACCTGGGTTGAAAACGGCGTTGTGGATCGCGATTTCTGGCGCAAGGCCGGCGAAACCGGGCTGATGGCGGGTGCGATCCCCGAAGAGTATGGCGGTGTCGGCGGCGGCATGGGCTTTGACGCCATCACGGCTTATGAGCAGGGCGCGCGAGGAGATGCGGGTTGGGGCTATGGCATTCAGTCGATCGTGACCCACTATCTCACCGCCTATGGCAGCGAAGATCAGAAGAAGAAGTGGTTGCCCACACTGGCGTCGGGCGAATTGGTCGGCGCGCTGGCAATGACAGAACCCAGCACCGGCTCGGACGTGCAGGCCGTGCGGACGACCGCCGAGAAGGACGGGAACTCCTATCGGCTGAACGGGTCAAAGATCTTCATCACGAACGGACAGACTGCGGATCTGATTATCGTGGCCGCCAAGACCGACAAGTCCGCTGGCGCACGCGGCGTCTCATTGATTGTGGTGGAAACTGACGGGTGTGAAGGTTTTCGCCGGGGGCGGAACCTCAAGAAACTGGGCATGAAGGGCAATGACACTGCCGAGTTGTTTTTCGAAGATGTCAAAGTGCCGATGACAAACCTGTTGGGGCCCGAGGAAGGGCAGGGTTTCTATCAGCTGATGAAACAACTGCCCTGGGAACGGCTGAATATCGCTATCATGGCGCTGGGCGCGATCGATTTCGCCATCGCCGAAACAGTGAAATACGTGCAGGAACGCAAAGCCTTCGGGCAGCGGGTGATGGATTTTCAGAATACCCGGTTCAAACTGGCGGAATGCAAGACCAAGGCCGAGGTTCTGCGCAGTTTCATCAATGATTGTATCGGAAAACTGGAAGCGGGCGAGCTGGACGCGGCCACGGCCTCGATGGCCAAATACTGGGGCTCTGAGGTGCAGAATGAGATCATGCATGAATGCCTGCAACTGTTCGGCGGCTACGGGTTCATGATGGAATATCCGATCGCGCGTCTTTACGCGGATGCCAGGGTGCAGATGATTTATGGCGGCACCAACGAGGTCATGAAAGAGCTGATCGCGCGATCGCTCGACGTCTGAGCCCACCACGCGGGTCCTCCCGCCCGGTGTCGTCATTCATGACGGAATGACTCCTCCGGTTGGGCCCGGCAGGCTCGGGCAAAGCCCGTGCCTGCGGAGTCTGTTTCGTTGTCGCAACATTGCTAAATGGAGGCTTGCATAAAGGGAGGTATCGGTAGGGTGTTCCGCCGAAAAGACTCAGAGGCCCGACGTGAACGATCCCGAACATACCCTGTGGCGAAGCACTTGCACCGAGGCAGTCACAGCACCGCCCCTGACCGCTGACGCAGCGGTTGATCTGGCTGTCATCGGAGGTGGCTACACCGGGTGTTCAGCGGCTTTGACGGCAGCCTGCGCCGGCGCGTCGGTCTGTCTGCTGGAGGCACGAGAGATCGGGTTTGGCGGATCAGGGCGCAATGTAGGTCTGGTCAATGCCGGGTTGTGGTTGCCGCCGGACGATATCCGCGCGCGTATCGGTGCAGAGCCGGGAGACCGTTTGATCGACTTGCTGGCCAAGGCGCCGTCGGATGTGTTTGCTCTGATCGGTAAATATGACATTGCATGTGAGCCAGTGCGAAACGGAACCCTGCATTGTGCGCATTCCGCGTCCGGGTTGAAGAACCTGCAAACGCGTCATGCGCAGTTGAGCGAAGCAGGAGCGCCGGTTGAGTTGCTGTCAGCAGACCAGGCCGGTGAACGCACCGGCAGCCAAGCCTTTCACGGTGCCTTGTTCGATCCACGGGCAGGAACCATTCAGCCTTTGGCCTATGCGATGGGTTTGGTGCGCGCGGCGTCGCAGGCCGGGGCAAGGATACATATGCGCAGCCCAGTGCAGACTATGACATATGAGGGCGGGCACTGGGTTTTGAAGACACCAGGCGGGACGGTTCGGGCAAAGTCGGTCATTCAGGCGACAAATGCCTATCATCATGCGTTGCCGGATACCGCGCCTGCTTATGTGCCGGTCTACTATTTCCAGTACACCACAGCCCCGCTGACTGACAATTTGCGCGCCAGTATCCTGCCAAAGAAAGAAGGGTGCTGGGATACCGGACTGATCATGACGTCATTCCGACTGGATCAGGCGGGGCGGATGATCATTGGCGGCATGGGGGATCTGGGACATGCCGGTCGGGTTGCACATTCCGCTTGGGTCCAGCGCAAGCTGGCCGAGCTCTATCCGCAATTGGCCGACCAGCCGTTGGAACACGGGTGGCACGGGCGGATCGCAATGACGTCGGACCATATTCCGAAGATCACGCGGATCGGCCCCAACGCTCTGGCCGCACACGGGTATTCGGGCCGCGGCATCGGCCCGGGCACGGTGTTCGGCCGAATGATGGCCGAGAGTCTTCTTGCCAATGATCTCTCGATTCTGCCGGTTCTCGCCGTGTCGGAATACCGAGAAAGCTGGACACGCGTGCGCCGCGCCTTTTTCGAATCCGGCGCGGCGCTGACACATCTTATAAAGGCGCGGGTCTGAGTTCAGACAGACCGGGTGATACCGCCGTCCACACGGATATTCTGTCCGGTGATATAGCCGCCGCCTTCTGAGGCAAGCAAAGCGACGACCGAGGCGATCTCGTCATAACTGCGCCCATAGCGCCCCATTGGGATGCGGCTGCGGAACTCTTCCTTCTCGGGAAGGCTGTCAATGAAGCCCGGAAGAACGTTGTTCATTCGGATATTCTCGGCGGCATACTTGTCCGCGTACAGCTTGGTGAAGGCGGCCAGCCCGGCCCGGAACACGCCCGAGGTCGGAAAAACCGGATCCGGTTCGAACGCGGCAAAGGTCGAGATGTTGATGATCGATCCACCCCCCTGCGCCTGCATGATCGGGGTCACAAGCCGTGTGGGGCGCACCGCGTTCAGGAAATAGACATCCATCCCGGTGTGCCAATCCTCGTCCGTCAGTTCAAGGATCGGAGCGCGGGGGCCGTGACCGGCGGAATTGACCAGAACGTCAACGCGCCCCCAATGGGCCATGGCCGCATCGACAAGCTTCTGCAAATCCTCGGTGGACTGGTTCGAGCCGGTAATGCCAACGCCGCCCAATTCTTTCGCCAAAGCTTCTCCCTTGCCTGAGGAAGACAGAATGCCAACCTTGAACCCGTCCGCCGCCAGCCTCCGGGCGGAATCCGCACCCATGCCACTGCCGCCCGCTGTAATAAGTGCTACTTTTTCCATCTGACATCTCCGCTTTCAGTTGATCCGAGGATGGAGGTCAGAGAGCGGTTTGACCAATCAGTTCTGCTGGCTCTATGCTGTAGAAAATCTACAGGACAACACTATGGTCGCCCTTCCGCCCCTGAATGCTTTACGTGCTTTCGAAGCTTCTGCGCGTCATTTGAACTTTCGACTGGCCGCCGAGGAGCTTGGCGTTACACAAGGCGCCGTGGCGCAGCAGGTGCGCGGGCTTGAGGCACGATTGGACGAGGTTCTGTTCGATCGCCTGCCGCGTGGGTTGCGTCTGACCGAATCCGGGCGGCGGTTTCACGCGCCCCTGCGTCGTGCCTTCAGGTTGATCGAAGAGGCTGTCGAAGACCTGTCTCCGGACCGCCGGATCACCTTGTCGGTCACGCCCAGCTTTGCCTCGAAATGGTTGGTGCCGCGTTTGTCGAGCTTCACTGAGGTGTATCCGGACATCTCGGTTCAAGTGGATGCGCGCGAACGTCTGGCGGATTTCAAATCGGATGGCGTCGATCTTGCAGTCAGGCAGGGTCGAGCGCCGTTTGCGGCGGAACTGGAGGCGGTGCCTTTGTTCTCGACCGAGTTCATCCCGGTATGCAGCCCTTCTGTTGCGGGCGGAATCAGCGCCCCTTCTGACTTGATGAAGCAGGTATTGCTGAACGACACCCACGGATTGTGGCCCTTGTTCCTTGAACGGGTGGGGGTGAGCGGAAAGCCCAGAATGATGAGCTTCAGCCAGACCAGTCTTGCGATCGACGCGGCAGTTTCGGGGCAGGGTATAGCGCTGGCCAATGCGCCTCTTGTCGCGCAAGAAGTGGCCTCGGGCCGTCTTGTTCAGCCGCTTGCGGATGTCCTGGTTGAAGATCTGGGGTTTTATGTGGTTGCGCCCCGTAAGCCACGCCAGCCGCAACTGGTCGAGATCATGCGAGACTGGCTGTTGTCTCAGGTCTGAAGAGATGCCGCGATTGCCTCGATCCGGGCACGCAACCAGCGATGTGCCGGATCATTGGCCGACCTCTGGTGCCAGACCATGTAGATCGACACCGGCGCGCATTCGAACGGCAGTGGTGCGCAATCCAGCCCAGCCAGCGGGCCCTGTTTCATCAGCGCCGTGTCGGTTGAGATCAGGTCGCTGCCCTGTATGAAGGCCGGGATCGCGTTGAAATGCGGCAGGGTTACTACCGCTGGCCTGATCTGGCTTTGATCGACGCCTCGCATGACGGCGCGGGCGTTGCGGCCATCGGCAAAACGCACCTCGACATGATCGCAGTTGCAATAGGCTTCCCAACTGTCGGGCGGTGAGTGCTGCGTGGCGTCATAGAACACTACCAGCGGACTGGTCATCAGGTGTTTCTGAAAGATATCCGGCCCGTCCGGCGGCAACGGGGTCAGCATCATCTGGCATCTGTCACTGCGCAGAAGCTCGGGGTCCGGCACGCCTGAAGGAATGAATTCAAGCCGCAGACCTGCGCCTTCGGCACGTGTTTCTCGAAGCAGCTGCGGAAAGATCAACTCGCGCGGCATGTCATTGGTGGCGATGCGGATCCTGATCTGTTCGGACTGCGGGTCGAACGGCCGCCCTTCGGTCAGCGCCCGCATTCCGTCCAGCACCTTTTGCGCGGGCTCCTTCAGGGACAAGGCGCGCTCGGTCGGGGTAAGGCTCTGACCGGACCGGACAAACAACGGGTCGCCCAGCACCAGCCGGAGCTTGGCCAGCGTGTGGCTGATGGCCGATTGCGTGACGCCCAGCCGATCCGCAGCTTTCGAGACCGAGCTTTCCTCGAGTATGGTCAGAAACGTGCGCAGAACCTTGCCGTCTAGATCAGTGAAATCGATTTTCTTCATACCACTTATGATTATGCATGAATGGTTTCGCTGTCCATTACGGGGTAGGGGATGGGTGGCAACAGGAGACGCATAATGGGAATCCGCTTTTTCTCGGACAAGAACCGGCCCGTTCACATGGGGCGATACCCGTTGGAGCGTTTGACCCGACAAGATACCATGCCGGACTTGTCGCGTGTGCCCTTGATGGGCGAACTGAGTTTCCACCGGCCGGAACGGCACGACAGCATCGTCAACGCCATGGGCGAATTTCAGGCGATGCTGGACGCGATCCGCGACGGGTTGGTGAACCCGATTGCATCCGAGATCCCATCAGATCCGCAGGAACGCGCCAACCATCTGAAGGCATTCGGATATTTCAACGATGCGTCGATGATGGGCTGCGGGCCGTTGCCGTCTGATGCACTGTTGGACGAACCACGCCGCAACCCCGATATCGACCGGCTTGCCCATGCGCTGCGAACGCGCCAGACCAAGACGCTGGCCTCTGGGATCGATCTCATCATGGCAGATCTGAAAGACAGTATGGAGGCCGCGCCCAAGCCGATTGACGACCACCGTCACACCATCGTTTTTCTCTATGAACATAACCGCGATCCGGACCCTTCCGAACCCGGTGCGGATTGGATCATCAACGCGCAGGATCATCGTGCCTGCCTGCTGGCAACCGAGAATGCCGTGGTCATCGCCAACTATATCCGTCTGCTGGGTTTTGACGCCCGTGCGCACAGCGTGATGTCGTCCGAAGTCGATCTGGACAGGCTGGCCGTGGCCGCCGGTCTGGCCACGGTCGAGAGCGGTGAACTGGTTGCGCCGTGGCTGGGCACCAGGTTTGGCCTTGCAGCCGTGACGACCGAGATGCCCATCGCGCATGACCGGCCGCTCAGGCCCGTGGCGCAACAGCCGTGGTTTCGGACTCAAGGCCCGGCATGGTGGTTGGGAACGGGATTTGCCAAGAACGCCATCAACCGTGACCCATATGCCAAAAGACGCTATGTGGACGGGGCCCATCCGTTCGAAAAACTCAAACGGGTCGAGACCCCGACAACCTATGTCGACGAAGAAAATGTCGCCCGCGTTCCCAAGCGCGCCGACATGTTCGCCCGCGCCCAGTTCGGCGACATGGGCAAGTCACTGCAGGACGCCGCGAAAGGCGGGTACTACGTGCGCAAGGCTGCGCCCAGCTTTGCCCAGCGCCGCGCGCTGGGTGCATTCGTTCTGTTGCAGGACGGTGAAAACGCTGACCTGCACAAGCCTGCCGATGCCGGACGCAATGCGGCAAACATCAAAGCGGCGACCTATTTTCTGGGCGTCGATGCGGTGGGTCTCAGCCGCTGTCCGGAATGGGCGTGGTATTCTCATGACGCCACTGGCGAAGAAATCGTGCCGCCTCATGATCAGGCCATCAGCATGATCATCGATCAGGGCTATGAAACGATGGAAGGTGCCAGCGGTGACGACTGGATAAGTGTCGCCCAATCCATGCGCGCCTACCTGCGGTTTTCGCTGCTGGGCGGCGTGATCGCCCAACAGATCCGCAACCTGGGCTACAGGGCCAAGGCGCATACAGTGATGGATGGTGAGGTGCTGCAACCGCCGCTGTTGCTGCTCTCGGGGTTGGGAGAGGTCAGCCGGATCGGAGAAGTAATCCTAAACCCCTATCTGGGTCCGCGCCTGAAATCAGGCGTGGTGACGACCGACATGCCGATAGCGCATGACAAACCCATCGATTTCGGCTTGCAGACCTTTTGCGAGTCCTGCAACAAATGCGCCCGCGAATGTCCCTCGGGCGCAATCACCGCCGGACCGAAGCTGATGTTCAACGGTTATGAAATCTGGAAATCCGACAGCCAGAAATGCGCCACATACCGTGTAACGACGCCGGGCGGCGCGATGTGCGGGCGCTGCATGAAGACCTGCCCGTGGAACCTCGAAGGCATCTTCAAGGAACGCCCCTTCCGTTGGGCTGCGATGAACATCCCCTCGGCCGCACCCGCGCTGGCCAGGCTGGACGATGCGGTCGGCAATGGCGGGTTGAACGACATCAAGAAATGGTGGTGGGATATCGAGTTGCAGCCTGACGGCACCTATCGCCCCACGACGCACCCGTTGAACCGGCGCGATCTGCAAAGGGAACTGGACCTGAAATATGAGGATCAGACTCTCGCCGTCTATCCCGCTTATCTGGCCCCGCACCCCTGGCCCTATCCCTTTGCAATGGATCGAGAGGCCGGGATCGCAGCCTATGAGGCCATGGTGACGGCCGACGAATACAAGGCGCGCAAGGCAAGCGGGGACATGTCGATCATCCATCGCTATCAGATCGCCGGTGATGCGCCTGTGATGCGGGTCGCCGTGACCAAGGTCGACAAGATGACGGCGGATGTCACGAAATACGAATTCACATCGCTGGACGGTGCGCCCCTGCCGGGATGGACAGCGGGCGCACATCTGGACGTCCTGGTCGCGCCGGAATTTCTGCGGCAATACTCCATGTCCGGCGACCCGTCGGATCATGCGACCTATCAGATCGGAGTGTTGCGCGAGGATGACGGGCGTGGCGGATCCGCGCTGCTGCATCGCATCTTCACCGAGGGTCGAAAGGTTTTCGTTTCCAAACCGATCAACCACTTTGAATTGGATGAAACGGCAATCAGAACATTCCTCATGGGCGGCGGTATCGGCATCACCCCGATGATCGCCTTTGCCCATCGCCTGCATGCACTGGGCCGCGAGTTCGAGTTACACTATTCGGCCAGCACACGGGACGGGGCGGGGTATCTGGATGATCTGGCCGCTATGCCCTGGGCAGATCGCGTACATTTCTATTTCTCGGACGAAGGCACCCGCGCTGATCTGAATGTGATTCTGTCAGGCTACCGGGATGGATGGCATGTCTACACCTGCGGGCCGGATCGTTACATGAACGGTGTGATTCAGGCGGCAGAGCAGCAATGCTTTCCCGAAGAGGCGCGTCATCTGGAATATTTCTCCGTTCCTGAAGCGCCTGAATATGAAAACCACGCGTTTGAACTCAAGCTTGCGCGTTCGGGCCGGATACTGCCTGTGCCCGCAGACAAGGACGCGGCTCAGGTTCTGAACGAATCCGGTTTTCATGTGGATGTGAAATGCGCTGACGGCATCTGTGGCGTATGTAAATGCGGTGTCATTTCGGGCGAGGTCGAGCATCGGGATTTCGTTTTGTCCCGGAAACAGCGCGAAGGCGCCATGATTCTGTGCCAAAGCCGCGCGGCGGAACCTGATGGGGTGATCGAAATCGATCTCTGAACCCTGTCCAAAAGCGACATTTGGAAGTTGAATTTTGGTCGCTCGGCCCATGGACGCCGGACGAGGGGTGAATTAACGTCGCCGCGAACCCAGATATTCCTGACCAACAGGTACGAGGTAGCTTCATGGATTATCACAGCCCCGCCAGCTTTGCCGAAGCTTCGGCTCTGGCCGCGAACGCGACGGGCATCACACGTTTTCTGGCGGGCGGTACGGATGTGCTGGTGCAGCTGCGCTCGGAACTCGTGACGCCCGATACGCTGATCGACATCAAGAAAATCAACGGTGTACACGACATTACCCGCAATGCCGACGGTGGCTGGACGCTGGGTGTTGCCGCAACCGGCGCCGAGATAAGCGAGCACCCCGAGCTTGGCCGCGACTGGCCCGGTGTCGTCGAGGCGATGGACCTGATCGGTTCAACTCAGGTTCAGGGCCGCGCGACGCTGGCCGGCAACCTGTGCAACGGCTCCCCTGCGGCTGATTCCGTGCCCGCCATGGTGGCGGCAGGCGTGACCGTCACCGTAACCGGCCCCGATGGCACGCGTGACGTTGCAGTTGAGGACATCCCGACCGGGCCCGGCAAGACCTCGCTGGCGAAAGGCGAACTGATTTCGGCCATCAACATTCCTACCCGTGGTGAAAATGGGGGCGATGCCTATCTGCGTTTCATCCCCCGTACCGAAATGGACATTGCGGTCGTGGGCGTTGGTGTGAACCTCCGTCTGGACGGTGACGTCATCACCGAGGCGCGCGTGTCGCTGGGTGCCGTGGCACCGACCGTTCTGTTGGTTGAAGACTGTGCCAACGCGATTATCGGCAGCACTTTGGACGATGCCGCCCTTGACGCACTGGCCGGGGCCGCGTCGGCCGCCTGCAATCCGATTGATGACAAACGCGGTACGATCGCATTCCGCACCGAAGTCGCCGGCGTTCTGGCCAGGCGCGCCGCGAAAATCGCCTATGCCCGCGCGAAGGGAGAAAACGCATGAGCAAGCTCCACGTATCCACCACCGTGAACGGAGACGCGGTTGAATACCTCTGTGACCCGCGCGAAACACTGCTGGACTGTCTGCGCGACAAGCTGAACCTGACCGGCGCCAAAGAGGGTTGCGGCACCGGTGATTGCGGCGCGTGCTCGGTCACCGTCGATGGCCGTCTGGTGTGCTCGTGCCTGATGCTGGGTGTCGAGGCCGAAGGCAAGCAGATCGAGACCGTCGAAGGGATTACGGATGGTGACGTCCTGCACCCGTTGCAGAAGAAGATGATCGAATATGCCGCGCTTCAATGCGGCATCTGTACCCCGGGCATTCTGGTGGCGGCGAAGTCTCTGTTGGAGAAGAACCCCAATCCGACCGAGGAAGAAACGCGCTATTGGCTGGCGGGCAACCTGTGCCGCTGCACCGGCTATGACAAGATCATTCGCGCCGTGATGGACACGGCGGCTGAGATGCGGGAGGCGTCATAATGGCTCTGGACGATCGCAAAACTGATTTCACTTTCGTTGGCACCCGCCCCAATCGCCCTGACGGTCTGGACAAGGTGACAGGCCGGGCCAAGTTCGGCGCGGATATCTCGGCCCCCGGCATGTTGCACGGCGCCATCCTGCGCTCACCCCATGCCCATGCCCGGATCGTCAGAATTGATACCTCGAAAGCTGAGGCATCGAAGGATGTCAAAGCCGTCGTGACCCGCGCCGATTTCGCCAATGTCCCGTTCAAGCCCGGACTCGAAGGCGAATTCTGGAACGTGCTGGAAAACGTCATGGCGGGTGAAAAGGCGCTTTATGACGGGCACGCGGTTGCTGCGGTCGCGGCCACATCTGCCTTGGCGGCACGTGATGCGCTGAAACTGATCGAGGTCGAATACGAGGTGCTGCCGCACGTCACCGATGTGGACAAAGCGATGGCCCCGGATGCGCCGGTGATCCGGCAAGGCGCAGCGGACTATTCGGTGCCAGAAGGGATGCACCCGAATGTCGTGCGCTATCACGAAAGCGGTCACGGTGACGTCGAGGCGGGCTTTGCCGAGGCCGATCTGGTTGTCGAAGACAGCTTTGTCACCGAGGCGACCCATCAGGGCTATATCGAACCGCATGCCTGCCTGGGCATGCTGGGCAATGACGGCAACGGCGAGTTGTGGTGCACAACCCAAGGTCACTGGATAGCGCAAAAAACCTGTGCGGCGCTGCTGGGAATCGAAACCTCTCAGTTGCGCGTCACGGCGTCTGAAATCGGCGGCGGTTTTGGTGGCAAGACCACGGTCTTCATCGAACCCGTCGCGCTGGCGCTCAGCCGCAAGGCCAACCGTCCGGTCAAGATCGTGATGACCAGGTCCGAGGTTTTCCGTGCCACCGGGCCGACCTCTTCGGCGTCAATGGACGTGAAGATCGGCATGAAGAAAGACGGCACGATCTCGGCGGCGCAGGGTGTCTTCCGCCTGCAAGGTGGGGCCTTCCCCGGCGCCCCGGGCGACATGACGGCCATGTGTGCCTTTGCGCCCTACAACCTGACCAACGTCAAGCAGATCGGTTACGATGTGATGTCGAACCGTCCGAAACAGGCCGCCTACCGCGCGCCGGGCGCACCCATGGGTGCTTTCGCCGTTGAGTCCGTCATTGATGAGCTCTGCAACAAGCTGGGCCTCGATCCTATCGATGTGCGCCTGAAAAACGCCGCGCATGAAGGCACGAAGGCCAGCTATGGCCCGACCTACGAGCGCATCGGTCTGGTCGAAACCCTTGAGGCTGCCAAAGCGCATCCCCATTACTCGGCCCCACTGAAGCCGGGGCAGGGGCGCGGGGTTTCCTGCGGCTTCTGGTTCAATCACGGCGGCGAGACCAGCGTTTCACTGGCATTGTCCGAGGATGGCTCAGCACAGTTGATGGTCGGAACACCCGACATCGGCGGGTCGCGCGCGTCCATGGCCCTGATGGCGGCCGAGGTTCTGGGCGTTCCGTATGAAAACATCCGCGTGACCATCGCCGACACGGCGACACTGGGCTACAACGATGTGAGCCATGGTTCGCGTGTGACTTACGCGTCGGGCCTCGCCACGATCAAGGCCGCAAGACACGCGGTCGAGAAACTGTGCGAACGTGCGGCGGCCAAGTGGGGCATCCCGGTCGATGCGGTGAAATGGGAAGACGGCTGCGCGGTGCCCTCGGGGCCTAATGCTGGCGATTTCGACCCGCTGCCGCTGGCCGATATCACAGCGGATATGGGATCCACCGGAGGCCCGATTTCGGGCCATTTCGAAGCTACCCCCGAAGGCGCGGGCGTATCCTTTGGCACTCATATCGTCGATGCCGAGGTCGATCCGGAAACCGGCAAGACATCGATCACCCGCTACACGGTCATTCAGGATGCCGGCAAGGCGATCCACCCGACCTATGTGGAAGGCCAGTTCCAAGGCGGCGCCGCGCAGGGCATCGGCTGGGCGCTGAACGAGGAATACATCTATGGCGAGGATGGTCGGTTGCAGAACTCGATATTCCTCGATTACCGGATTCCTGTTGCCAGCGACCTGCCGATGATCGACACGGTGATAGTCGAAGTGCCCAACCCCGGCCACCCGTTTGGGGTGCGCGGCGTGGGCGAGACGGGCATCGTACCGCCCCTGGCCGCCATCGCCAATGCAGTGTCCAACGCGGCAGGTGTTCGGATGACGCAACTGCCGATGTCTCCGCCGCGCATCCTTGCGGCGCTCAAGGACAATGGTTGAGGTCCACCTCTGGTCCGGCCTCCGGTCACTGACCGGGGGCCAGCAAGTGGTTAAGGTCGAGGCCAAGACCACCGGAGAGCTTTTACGGGCTTTGGTCCGGGCCCACCCGCAGTTGCAGGCCCCCATTGATGCGGGTGTCTCCATCGCGATCGACGGGCGCGTCATTGCCACCGGGCTTACCGAGCCGATTCCCGAAGGCAGCGAAGTCTATCTGATGCAACGTCTCAGGGGCGGTTAGGCGTCAGGCGACCATGGCTCGCGTCCGACCATCCGGTCAGCCTCTGCCGTGATGTCGTTCATGTGCTGCTCAAGGCTCAGGCGCAGTGTCTCGATTTCCTCTTCGCTTGCCTTGCGGGGCACTGTTTCAGTCCATTCCCGACACAGAAACACGCCCTCATTGCGCCAGGGGCGGGGCATCAGAAGGTGATCCCAGGTTCCCGCTTCGCGACCATGTTTTGTTGAATAGGTGATACCGAATACGCGCTTGCCCGAGGTCCGCGCCCATACCAACGGAACCGTCGACAGAACCCGTTCTGGCCCACGCGGGCCGTCTGCCGCGATCCCAATTGAGATACCCTGCTTCATCTTGCCCAGAACCTGGCGTGACAAGGCGACGTGGCGTGTCTTGCTGGCCATGGCAATCGTATCCATGCCAAACAGCTTTTGTACCCGGCCCACCATACTGCCCGCTCGGGCAGAGGAGGTGATCGAACAGATGCGCGCCTTGTCCAGCGGAAAGAAATAGGGCGACTGCGCCAGCCGCTGGTGCCAGAGCACAACGATGACCGGCTCACCTTGTTCGGCCAACTGGTCCAGTTCTTCATACCCGATGCGCTGCCAGCGTGTGTTGCGGTTGACCAATCGAATGTAAGTGGCAATCCGTCGGGCCACCCAGTTCAGCACGGCTTCGCTGTCTGCGATCTTCTTGCGGAGGTTCACGCGGGGTTCCTTTTGCTGACCGGACCTTGTCTTAGCGCACTGCACATTTTGCGCAACTTGTTTGTCGGTTCAGATAGTGGTGTGGAATCCGAAAAAGCCTCTTGAGTCCGCCGCGCGGCTGTCATATCTGGGGCGCACTACAGGGGTATAGCTCAGTTGGTAGAGCGACGGTCTCCAAAACCGTAGGTCGCGGGTTCGAACCCTGCTGCCCCTGCCATCCAAATCAAAAACCTAATCGGCAATCGTGTTTGGCGCGTTTCGCGCTTGCGCAATATTTGAGTGCAGTTGGGGCGAACCGGCAATCAGGACGCGCGTCGTCAGTCTAACGCGCAGTGCAGTTCAGCCAACCCCCGTATGCCAGCAACAAAAAAAAAGCCCGTAGTGTGAACAGCGTCACTGACCAGCGTTGGGAAATCTGGTTAATTGAGGGTGTTAAAGAGTTGGCGTTCAGGTTCGGTTCAGAACGCATGTTTTCAGTTTCTTCCCTATGACTAGGGCGCGCTTGTGGTTGAGCGCGCCCTTTCTGTTTCTGGCAGGGCGCAAAAACAGTTCAAGAAAAAAGGCGGTTCCAAACGAATGAACACGGCCGATTGTTGTCAGAATGCGTAAATCAAATGCACTAGGTCTGTATTCGAACAAAACCCGTCCAATCACACCTTGAATTAGGGTCAGAGCGTCGGGCGACCCCTCCGTCAAACCAATAGCGCCAGATCCCCTATATTTGTCTTGTGCCGGGTCGGCATTGTTTTTGCCGGTTGGCCTTCGATCGTCAGTGCAAGGTCTTTGTAAAACCCGTCACTGTCGAACCACCAGCGATGCGACTTCATCATCTTGCGCTGATTTTTCGGCACGTCCCGCTTGTATTGATCATCACAATAGATGTCCCAATGACCTTTCGAGGTCAGCTTTGGCATCCCAACGCGGCCCGCCCGCTGCCGCCCGCCATGAACAATCCCTCCGGCCAGGGCCAGAACCTTGTCTTTTCGGCTGTAGTAATTGGTGAACCGCTTGCAGCGTTTTTTCAGAACCAGATCGCCCCATGCGCCCTTTTCCAGCCACTCTGAATCGATATCACCCGACGCGAACATGACCTGATCCGCCGACCATATCTTGTTGCCTGGCCCTGCCGAATCCCCGAAGTCCGAGAAAGCGCGAAGTATGACCAGCGCACCCATGGAATGCGCAATCAGGTGAATCTTGGGGCGCGGGGACATTCCCAACAACGGCAATAGCCCATCCCCCACCAGATGCGGGGCCACCGCCTTGGCATCGGACCGGTCCGAGTCATAGGTGTGCACCGATCCGTCACTGGGCCAGTCAAAGGCAACGACGGCTCCCTGATACCCGTTGGCCCTGAGGTTGCCTTCGATTTTCCCCAGCCGGTCCAGCATGTCTTTCTGGCTGGTGTTGAACCCGTGAACATAGATCAGGACGGCCGAATCTCCACCTTCCTGACGCACGAGATCCAACCATTTCGCCTGCTTGACGATGCTGCCCTTGCGAATTTTTCCACCCGGGCTTTGCTGGGTGATGTGAACATATCTGGTCCTTGCCGCCGGCTTTAATGTGAATTTCTTTTTCTGGGCGTTGTAGGTGCGGCGGGAAAAAAACAGTGCCATTCAGGAAACTCCATTCTGATCAATCCTGGAACAGTGCCACGAACTGCCGTTTTCGCAAAGCGTTGGCTCTTGACCTCTTCCTGGGGCAAATCAGCGGCGTTGGGTGAATACGGGTTTGCGCGAAGAGGGCGCGCAGGATCATCCTGTCGTCCAATGCCTGTTTCCTCTGCCGGATTAATGCCTTAGTGTCGGCTGCAAACGAACACACGCACGAGGCCCCATGTCGCGTTTTGATGGATACTTCCTGCGGCAATTGCTGATTCTGTTTGGCTTTTTCACCCTGGTGCTGGTCGGTGTGTTCTGGATCACCCGGTCTGTCAGCCTGTTTGACAGGGTCATCAGCGGCGGTCAGTCGGCGATGGTTTTTCTGGAATTCACCGCGCTGACTTTACCGACCCTGATCCGCACGGTCATGCCCATGGCGGTGTTTGCCGCCGCCGTCTATGCCACAAACCGTCTGAGCCGCGAAAGTGAGCTGACGGTTATGCTGGCCACCGGATCCAGCCCCTGGCGGCTTGCCCGGGCGGTACTGCTGTTCGGTGTGATTGCCGGGGTGATGATGGCGATCATCAGCGTGTTCTTGCGCCCTGCCTCGGTGGAACAGCTGGAAATCCGGCAGGCTGAAGTGGCCGGAGATGTGACGGCCCAGCTTCTGAACGAAGGCGAGTTCCTGCATCCCGCCGAAGGCGTCACGGTTTACATTGGCAGTATCGATCTGGACGGTACACTCCATGAAGTGTTCGTGTCTGACCGTCGCGATCCTGAAAACGCAATCAGTTATTCAAGCGTAACGGCCTATCTGGTCAACAACGACATCGGCATCCATCTTGTGATGGTTGACGGAGTTGCGTTGCGTATGAACCGAGAGGGCAAGGTGTTGTCATCCACCCTGTTTCAGGACGCCTCCTACGATATCTCGGAACTGACGAATACAAGCCCGATGACCCGTCGCAGTCTTGAAGCTATTCCAACCACCGATCTGATCCGCAACCGAGAAGAGATTTCAGCGACGGAAGGGTTCGGCTCTGGAAAGCTGATCGAGGAACTGCATCAGCGGTTCTCGTGGATCGCGATCTGCATTGCCGTGGCCCTGGCCGGGTATTCCACCCTGATGCTGGGCAGTTTTTCCCGGTTTGGATTGTGGCCGCAGATATTGGGCGCCTTCACCATCCTTGTGCTGCTTGAAGGTGTTCGCGGGTTTGTTTCCCCGATGGTGATCGATGACCCGGAGCTTTGGTTTATGCTTTACCTTCCCGCAATCATAGGGGTGCTTATCTCGGGCCTCTTCCTGCTTGTTGCCGGTAGGCCGCTTATGCGAAAACGGCGGCGAGAGCCCCAGATCATGCCGACACCGGCCTGAGTTCTAGCTGCGAAGATCTACCAAACAGCTGCAAATGTCGTCAAATTCCTCGCGATCACCGCGGACGACCAGATACATGGGCAGGGGCAAGCTGACACTGTCCTCGACCCGCTCCAGAGCACCCGAGGCAAGATGCTCGGAAATGACGTAATCGGGGAAATAGCCGTTTCCGCCCCGCTGCAGGACATATCGCAGCGCCATCATGCAATTGCCAAGAAATACGGTCTGACCTGACGCCCGTCGCGCAGCCGATCTTATATGATCCTGATAGACCTCGCCCAGTTCGAGGTTGACGAAGATCAGGTCATCGTCCGTGCCGTCAGCCTTTGGCGTCCGGACCAGGGACAAGAGCTCTGGTTCCAGCTCGTACCACGTGACGCGCCGGTCGGATGGCTTTTCATGTGTGATCGCCGCGTCCAGCACATGGGTTGCCACCGCTTCAACCATGTTCAGGTCGTGGTCGTAGTTCAGCGTCAACAGCAATTTGCCAAAGCGCTGTTCAAATCGAACCGCCAGGTCCACCAGCAACGGATCCCAAATGCTGAGCTGGCCGCCCAACCGCAGCGCCGGGCGGTTCTGTGTCTGTACCGGCAGGTCGCGCGATGCAAAGCCCCAAAGGGACAACATCTGTTCTGCATAGGGTTTGAACTGCCGGCCGAACTCGGTCAGCGCCGTTCCTCCGGCACCGCGCGTGAACAGCGCCCTGCCGGTTTCCTCCTCGATCAGGCGAATGCGCGCGCTGACGGCAGTCTGCGTCACATTCAACTTGCGGGCGGCGGCATGAAAGCCACCGGCTTCGGCCACGCAGAGAAAGGTTTCCAGAGCCTTGGTTTGCATACTGAAAGTATTTTTTTATCATAGCGATAAAATCAATTCATTTTTTTGAAGGCTGGTTTCGAACTACCCTTCCGCTCAGGACATATGCCAAAGGATAAGCCATGCTGGACAAAAACCACAAACCCACCTGGACCAGTTTAGAAACAGCCACCAAGGCCGACTGGGACGCCGTGATGGAGTATGAAGAGGCGTATAATGCGGCCCTGCCAGACCGCATCCTTGATGCCATCCGCTCGTTGGACGAAGAATGGACGCCCTATCCGGTCAACCGCTACCAGCACAGCTTGCAAGCCGCGACACGTGCTTATGAGGACGGTGCGGATGAGGAACTGGTGGTGGCGGCGCTGATCCACGATACCGGTGATATCCTGTCGCCCTACAATCACGGAGAGCTGTCAGCGGCGATGATGAAGCCTTACGTCAGCGAAAAGACGTATTGGATTCTCAAGCATCATTGTGTGTTTCAGGGGTACTACTACAACCACCACCTGGGTGGCGACCGCAACGCGCGCGACAAGTATCGCGACAGCCCTTATTGGGAAGAGTGTCGCTATTTCTGCCATGAATACGATCAGAAGGCGTTCGACCCGGACTATCCGACCAAGCCGCTGGATTTCTTTGAGCCCATGCTGCGCCGCGTCCTGAACAGGAGCGAAGGCCATATGGAGTTGAACGAAACCGTCGATGACGGCAAAACCGACTAAGTACCGGATCAGGCGGGCCAGTCCGGCAAATCTGCCTGTCAGCAGCTTGCCATCAGTCGATAGACGATCTGTGCTGCGGTGAAATCCCAGGCGGCATTGCCGTTGGGTGCCAGTTCAACCACATCGAAGCCGACGCATTTGCGGCCCTTCAATGCATGTTCCACCAGACGAAGCGCCTGATAATAGCTCAGCCCCCCGGGAACAGGTGTGCCTGTGGCGGGCATCTGCGCCGGGTCCAGCCCATCAACGTCAAAGCTGACATAGACCAGTTCGGGGAAGTTCGCAGGCAGATCAACCGAGTGGATGTGACCCGTCACCAGTTCCTCGGCATCGACATGGAAGACGTGGTTTTTCAGACGGCTTTTTGCTTCCTCAGTGGAAAAGGCGCGCACGCCGAACTGGGCCAGTGGGATACCTTCCTCGGCCAGCAGATGCATGACCGAAGCATGAGAGTGTTTTTCGCCTTGATATGCGTTGCGCAGGTCGGCATGCGCGTCGATCTGCACGATACCGGCGGGCTGTTCCAGCGCGCGTGCCACACCCATGACCGCACCATAGCTGAGCGAGTGCTCACCACCCAGCGTCACCGGCACCTTGCCGGCGCGGACGGCGGCCTCGGTGCGCCGGGCAAGACGCTCCATGACATCCGGCAGCGGGCCGTCGCAATCCAGCGGGGCTTCGGTAAAGATGCCTTCGACACAAGGCTCGGCGTGGCCGGTGATGCGTTCGAGTTCATTGCTGGCCTCGATGATCGCGGCGGGGCCGTCTGCCGTGCCCGAGCCGTAGGAGACCGTGCGTTCCAACGGCACCGGGATCACGTGGAACCGGGCGTCTTCGCTGCGTTCGGAGTCGGTCAGTTCACTGTCGAGGAAAATGCTCATGAAAGTCTGTCCTTAAAGTCGTCGTAGCCGAACTGCTTGATGATCCTTAGCTCGTCCGTTTCGCTGTTCCACAAGGCGATCGTGGGCAGCGGCACGCCGTTGAACGTGTTGGTCTTGACCATCGAGTAATGCGCCTGATCCAGAAAGGCAAAGCGCTGGCCAATCTCCAGCGGCTTGTCCCATGTATAATCGCCAATCACGTCTCCTGCCAGGCAAGACGGGCCGCCCAGGCGGTATGTATGGCCTGCTTCGGCCTCGTCCATCAGGGCCGGTCGATACGGGGCTTCGATCACGTCGGGCATGTGGCATGTGGCCGAGATGTCAGTGATCGCAAGAGTCATGCCGTTGGTGGGCAGGTCAAGGATTTCTCCGACTAGAATGCCCGCATCGAGCGCCACGGCCTCGCCGGGTTCCAGATAGACCTCGACGCCATACTTGGCGCGGATGTGTTTGATGAACTCCACCAGCCCGTCGCGGTCATAGTCGTCGCGCGTAATGTGGTGACCGCCGCCGAAGTTCAGCCATTTCAGGCCGTTCAGGAATGGCGCCAGCGTCCGTTCGACGGCCGCCCAGGTGCGCGCCAGCGGTTCGAACCCCTGTTCGCAGAGCGTGTGCATGTGCAGCCCGTCCACACCTTCCAGAGCAGCGGCGTCCAGTTGGCTGACCGGGGTGCCGAGGCGCGAACAGGGGGCGCAGGGATCATATTTCGCGACCTCGCCTTCGGAGTGTTCGGGGTTGATGCGCAGCCCGACCTGCCGCCCCGCGGCCTGTGCCTTGGCAAGAAAGCGGTCTTTCTGCGCGGGGCTGTTGAATATGATGTGATCCGAGAGCGCGAGGATTTCGTCAATGTCGGCGTCCTTGTAACCCGCGCAGAAGGTCGCGACTTCGCCACCATATTTCTCGCGGCCCAGCCGGGCCTCGTAGATACCGCTGGCACATGTGCCGCCAAGGTGCTGCCGGATCAGCGGTGCCAGAGAGAACATTGAAAACGCTTTGAGTGCGCTCAGCACATGCGCGCCGGAGCGGCTTCCGACATCGGACAGGATATGAAGGTTCTTCTCCACGGCCTTCTCATCGACCACGAAGCAAGGCGTGGGCACGAGATTGAGGTCGAAACTGCGGAAGGCTCCGGCGTCACCGGCCTGTGTTGTCATCATATCGGACAAAAACGGCGTCTCCTGAATTGGAGAGGCCGGGGGCGCTGCCCCCGAACCCCCGGGATATTTTGGGCCAGATGAAGCAGGGCGGCCGCGCTGACTGCCCCGAGGGTTCAGAATTCGACAGGGCCGTCGAGTTCGTGAACCTGCCAAGGCAGGCCGTGGGTGTTCAGCATGTCCATGAAATCATCGGGGTCCAGCTGTTCCATGTTCCACACGCCGGGCTCTCGCCAGTTGCCTTTCAGCACCTGTGCCGCTCCGATCATGGCGGGGACGCCGGTGGTGTAGCTGACGGCCTGGCTGCCGACTTCGCGGTAGCATTCCTCGTGATCGCAGATGTTGTAGATATAATAGGTTTTCTCGCCCGAGCCGTCCTTGGCCTGACCTGTGGCGATGTCCCCGATACAGGCCTTGCCTTTGGTTTCCGCGCCCAAATCGCCCGGATCGGGCAGCAGAGTTTTCAGGAACTGGATCGGGATGATTTCCTTGCCGTCATGCATTACCGGGTCGATACGGGTCATGCCGACGTTTTCCAGCACTTTGGCGTGGGTGATATAGGCGTCGCCGAAGGTCATCCAGAACCGGGCGCGCTCGATCTCGGGGAAATGGGTTGAGAGCGACTCCAGTTCCTCGTGATACATCAGGTACATGTTCTTGGGGCCGATTGCGGGAAAGTCGAATTCGACCTTGTGGGTCATGGCAGGCGAGTGTTTCCATTCTCTGTTTTCCCAGTGACGCACCTCGGCCAGGACTTCGCGCAGGTTGATTTCCGGGTTGAAGTTGGTGGCGAATTCCTGATCGTTGGTGCCGCCATTTGCATCCAGCACGTCGATCTGGCGGATCGCGTCCAACTTGTGTTTCTTCAGCCATTTGGCGAACACGCTGGTCACGCCCGGATCGAAGCCCGAGCCGAGGATGGCGGTCAGGCCAGCCTCTTTGAATCGTTCCTGATAGGCCCACTGCCAGTGGTATTCGAACTTGGCCTCATCTTCGGGCTCATAATTCGCTGTGTCGAGATAGTGAATACCCGCCTCAAGGCAAGCGTCCATCAGTACTAGATCCTGATAGGGCAAGGCGAGATTCACGAGGATTTCGGCACCGGTTTCCTTGATCAGCTTGACTGTATCCTCGACCTTATAGGCGTCCAGTTCGGCCGTCGCGATGTCTACACCTACACGGTCCTTCACCGCTTTGGCGATGGCATCGCATTTCGATTTCGTGCGACTGGCCAGAGTGATTTCGGTGAAGATGTCCGAATTCATCGCCATCTTGTGCACGGCGGCGTGGGATACGCCGCCCGCGCCGACAACCAGTGTTTTGCCCATGGGGTAGTCTCCTCTCAAGGGGTTATTCGTAATAGTTTTCGCCGCGCCTTTTACACCTGTAATAACAGTTAGTTGCGGGTTTTGTTTCTCGTAAGGGCCGCTCTAGGGCCGATGGCGGGTTCGGGGTCGTTTGGCCCCATTTATCAGGGCCGGAACCATGGGCCAATCAGAAATAATATTTCTGCGCTAACCAGCGAAAGGGGCGAACCCGAAAGCTCGCCCCTTTGATGGATGCGTCTAGAAGCGACCAATGACATAAGCCCAGTTGTCGAATGCTTGGCGACAAGTCGTCTGTAAAACATTCACCAACCAACGCTCTCCGTCCTCGTCGAAGTTGGAACAAACCCAATTGAATATCAGGTCGTCGATACCGCGCTCATATGCGTATCTATTCACGGACAGTGAAACACCCTGATGGGTGAAGGTTACGATTTTGTGGTCGGTATCTATTTCGATTGTGGTGGTAAGTTGCATTACATCGCCTCCACACATTCAGGCAGCAAAGCAACGCCGTTTTCGTCAACGGCGTCTATATGCGCAGCGTAGACCAACAACCAAGCGCGAGCGGCGTGGTGGTTAGGCAAACCAATGTTGTCTACGATTGCGCGCCAGTCTTCCATGCGCCGAAGATCCGGCAGTTGGTGGAATTGGTAGTCACCGTTCTGGTCGTACCATTCCAAGCGGTTTTCCGTAACGCAGACCCGAAAATCATACGGCTCTGGGTCAGCAGGAAAGGGTTCAGTGTGTGTAAGAGTCATTACGAACCTCATCAGGTTTAGGGTTGCACCTGTAATCCTGTAGGTCCTGTAGTCTGCTGACCTTATCAGAGCGCCAAGGGTATGGGAAGACATGGCAACCACACGGTTGAAGTTTCGGCAAGACACACCTCTCCCGCGCCCTGAATCGCCTTTCACAAAAGGGTACGTGAGTTGGCCTCGGGCGGAGGCGTCAACTCAGATCAGGTTTAGCGACGACGCGAGGAGTCACGCCAGCGGCGGTATTCGACCAAAGCGATACCGACCAGCAAGCGAACTCCAGCGGCGATCACAATCAATAAGATTGGATCCACGCGGAACCTCATTTTGGTTGTGTGACAAAAACGCAGGCCCGGAAACGAAAAACGCCCCCACGAAGGGAGCGAATCAAAGAGTTACACAGATCACTGCGTTACGCAGAATACTACAGTGTTCCCCATATTTAGTCAAATAGTCACCCGACTACCCAACATCGGCCTGCGGTTTTACAATACTGCCAACATCCAGGTTGGGCAAGCCAAGGTTAGAAGGTCATGTTCTCCGGCCCAATCAGCGCGACCCACTCCCGGTACCAGTGGTCAATCGCCCACCGCAACTCGGTATGGGACAAACCCAGCGACCGTTCAAACCGACCCTCATCGCGCAGGTAGCATGCGGCCGCAAAGTCATCGTCATACCCAAAGAAACTGTCGCTAAACCGATCGGCCACAAACGCCCTGCGGGTCGGTCGCTCGGCCTCCGGTATCGCCTCGTAATCAGCAAGGGCCAAATAGATCACCCGTGCAGTCGTGTTAACGTCCATGTCTGTACTCTTGTTCTACTATAGGTTGTACAGCTGAGATAGGGTTTACTTTACCAAAGTAAAACCCTTTCAGGAATATTTTTACAATAAAACCAGATACTTGTGCCGTTTTAACGCTTTGGGACCTGTAAAATAAGGCGTATCCTTGGTGCGACGGGAACGGACGTAAATGCCCGTAAACCAACGCAGCCTAAAAAGGGGTGCAAAATGACAGAACAACCCACACTCGGCCAACGCATCAAAGCTGGTTACACCGGATTGCGCAAAGGTCTGGCAAGTGGCGGTCTGGTTGGTGGTCCGAGTATCCCATCGACCTGGCCCATAAATTGGTTCCAGCAGGGTTACACCCCCACAGCCAATGCCACAGGCGGAGCGACCGTAGAAGCGTGTGTAAGCACAACGGCGCGGACTATCGCCTCGCTACCTTGGTATCACGTGCGCGACCTGTCAGATGGGTCGAGGGAGATCCTTAATAGGTCAGGGCCTTCAGCCGTAATGCGGCGACCGAACCCATACCAGACCGCCAGCGACTTCAAACTCAACCTCGTCCGCCAGTTGCTGTTCGACGGTAACGCATACTGGTTTGGCGACGGCAGCACCCAACGCGACCACGAAAATATCTACCTTCTGGATTCGCGGAGCACGATGCCCCGGCTGTTGCGTTCCGACAGCGACGTCGAACTGTTCTACGCCACGGGCGGCGAAGCAGCCAATCTCGCCAGCATCGAAGGGTCGGTCATGATACCCCAGCGGTATGTAGGCCACGCACGGCTTGCTACCGGAGCCGACCCACTGCTTGGCGTATCGCCAATCCAGTCAGCGGCACAGTCGGTAATGGCGAACAACGCAATCGCATCCCACTTCGCCGGGTTCACCACGAACATGAACCGACCGTCCGGTGTACTGTCTACCGAACTCAACCTCACCAAAGACCAGATGAACCAGTTGCGGGAGGCATGGGAGGAACAGTCCAGGGGTCTCAACTCCGGTGGCGTCCCAATCCTTGCCAATGGCCTCAAGTGGGAACAAATCTCGCTGTCAGCCGTGGACGCCGAACTAATTGGCGCGTGGAAGGCGACCAACGACGACATTGCACGTGTGTTCGGTATCCCGCCGCAGATTATCGGTAACGCGGAAAACAGCACCTTCAACAACGTGTCGGTCCTTATGGGCTTCTGGCTTTCCACCGGGCTGGGCTTCTTTATCTCGCACGTAGAAAACTCCATGAATCGGTTCTTTGGCTTAGACCGCACAGGCGAAAGCCGCATCTGGTTCGATACCGACGTTCTAATGCGGATCGACTTCGCCGGCATGGTCAAGGCGCTGGGCGAAAGCGTTACCAAAGGCATCCACGCACCCAACGAGGCACGGCGTCAGTTTGGTCTAGGGGCGGTGGAAGGTGGCGATATGCCAAGGGTTCAGCAGCAAATGGTGCCGCTGGACTGGGAAGCAGCCGACGCCGAGGCGAAACTCGCTTGTAAGGCCCGACTGGCTGGTGTTCCCGCTTGCTCGGGCAAACATCGTTTTGACAAGCTGGAAGGAGAAAACAAATGAATGCCGACACAGAAAAACGACTGGCTGTAACCAACATCATTTATAAAGTGATCTCACCAGAAGAATTCCTGGGGCTACCCAGATGGGCCAAGGACAGCATTACATGCGCAGCCGAACGCGACTATGCCCGCATGTCCAAGGCGGCTAAAAGCAAGAGTTCCAAGCGGTTCGCCAGGCTGAAGAAACCAATGACGCCAAGGCGCAAGAAACAGCTTCACGACTGGGCGCGTCGCATCGCGTATCAGGTCAATAGCAAGCGGGAGGTGGAAAAGCCGCGCAAAGCCAATCGCCGTCGATGAATATCAGCTTTAGTCCGCATAGCAGGCCTTGGCGCAACGTGCAGCGAACGACTGCTCTGAGCCCGGAGTAGACATAGTCAACGCCGACGCTCGCAGGTGCTGCAACTCCCGCTTACCGAGACCATCAGCCACACTGCAGAAAGAAAAGCTGCCGTTCGTTACGCCCTCAGAAATTGTCCCGCCACCGGTGTTTGACTGGGCGACTATGCAATCTTTGGCTGCAATTCCGGCAATCCGGCACTGAAAATGTCAGTCGCGCGGAACGCACCAAGGTTCTCGTACTTCTCTCTTTCAGCAGAGATCGCTGCCGAATGCATTGCAGTGAAGGCGAGAAATGCAGGACCTTTGTCGGAGCTGAGGAATAGCCCGTGCTGTAACCTCAATTGAATTTCGCAAAACAGATGTTGGAAGGCTAACCAATCTCTAACTAGGTTCGTTGAGCGCCGAACGCCGCGAGCCGTACGTTTTAACACGCCATATCAGAGAGTTGGTTAGCGTCCTTTTGGGAGGCACCACTCGCTAGTGCATAGAGTTTGGCAGGAACAGCACCAGTGTTGGTACAAGTACCAACACGGCCAAGCGGATGATGTCGACGACCCAGAATGGCGTGACGCCTTTGAAGATCGTTGCTGTCGACACGTTCCCAACAACGCCTTTGAGGACAAAGACATTCAATCCGACCGGTGGTGTAATCAGGCTGATTTCGGTGACGACGACAACAATGATGCCGAACCAGACCGGATCAAAGCCTAGGCTCGTGACCAGTGGAAAAAAGATCGGCACAGTCAGCAATAGCATCGAAAGGCTTTCGAAAACACATCCGAGGATGACATAGACGCCAAGGATCATCAGCATTACCGTCATTGGCCCCAGACCCGCAGAGGAAACCGTGGCGCGCAGCGCTTCCGGCAGGCCGGCAAGGTTCACAAAGTTTGAAAACACCCAGGCGCCGATCAGAACAGTAAACAGAGCGGCGGTCGTCTGGGCGGTTTCGATCAAGACCTGCATCGTTGCAGCAAAGCTGAGTCTGCGCCGCGAAAAAGCGATCAGAAAGGCTCCTGCCGCGCCCATACCTGCCGCCTCGGTCGGGGAAAATGTCAAATTCAGTGGCCAGAAGTCCAAAACTCCGTACAACCCGCCGATTACAATGAAGAACAACAGAAGTACCGCCCACACGCCTTTCAAAGCCTTGGCACGATCAACCCAGCTCGCGCGATCCCCGGCGGGGCCGGCCTCTGGGTTGCGCAGGATCGTGTAGCGCACTGCCGCAAGGTAAAGAACGACCCCGAGCAATCCCGGGATGATACCGGCGATGAACAATTTTCCGATGCTGGTTTCGGTCAGCAAACCATAGATAACAAGAATGACAGAGGGCGGTATAAGAATCCCCAACGTGCCCCCGGCGGCGATGGATGCCGTCGACAGGCTGTCAGCATAATTGTATTTGCGCATTTGAGGCATCGCGACTTTTGACATCGTGGCAGCAGTCGCCAGGGACGAGCCGCAGATGGCCGAAAATCCGGCACAAGCAACGATTGTCGCCATTGCCAGCCCACCTCGAAAGTGACCCATAAAGGCGTAAGATACCTGATACAATTCGCGCGACAGTCCGCCCTTATTCACGAAAAGCCCCATCAGGATGAACAGTGGGACAACCGACAGCCCGTAGTCCTGTGCGGTGTCTATGATCAACCGACCGACCATAGAAATCGAGGCACGAAACCCGCGCAGTTCAGCATAGCCGACAAACCCCACAAACCCCATTGCTATCGCAATCGGCATCCGCAGGAACACAAGGAAAAGGACCGCAGCCAGGCCAAGGATGGAAAACAGCATCAGAAGTTTGCCTTTGTTGGGGAAATTACTCGCGCGACGGCACGGGCAATGAAGGTGATTGCAGTGACAAGGGTGAAAACGGAGATGAACCAACCGACATAGTGTTGTGGTAGGTTGAGGTATTCGCTGACATCGCCGTATTCGCGCGCACGTTCGGCAAGTTCCCAGACCCGCTTTGCGGGCCACAACAGAAAGAATCCGCACGCAAGATCAATTACAAAGTCGCGCAGGGCCGCAAGGCGACGGGAAAATAGCGGGTCCATAAGATCAACCACGATGTTCGCGCCTTTCCAACTGACGATAGGCAGAGACGAAAACACGATGATGGCCATGAACAGTCGCGTTAATTCGGTTGCCGATTCAATCGGGTTGCCAAACAGGCTGCGCAAAACGACATCTGCAAATGTCATCGACATCAACAGGAACAAGATACCGGCCGCAAACCATGTCGGGGCAACGGCGATATAGCGCCAGGGACTTGTTTGTCGCAGCGACATGTCCCAGTTTTGCGCTGGATTTGAGGTTTGGTCATCTTGTTCAGTCATGATGGTGGGTCCACTGTATGAAACAAGGCCCAATGAAGGGCCTTGTTGTTGGTGTTTTGAAACGCTGAACGTGCGGTCAGGTCACTCGGCGGACATCTGCTCGACGATAAAGGCATGCGCGGCAACTGCATCGACGCCCTTTGCACTGACCTCGGAGAGGACCTTTTCAATCAGCGGTCCTGTAAGTGCCTGCCACTTGGCCGCATCGTCAGCCGAGGCCTGTGTCAGTGCATTGTCGGAATTCGCGTGCAGCGATTCGATGCCAGCCGCATCGATCTGGTCCCAGGCTTTGCCCGCAGCGCGTGACAAGTTTTCGCCAAATACCTTATCCAGTGCAGCGCGATCGGCATCAGACAGCCTGTCGAATGTGTCCTGGTTCATGATGATGGCGAAAGATCCACGATAGAACCCGCCCGGAACTTCGTAAGAGTTTTTGGCAACTTCGAACAGTTTGAAGCTCTTCTTCGCCTCCATCGGCATCATCACACCGTCTGCGGCATTCGATTCCAATGTTTCATAGACTTTTGGAGCGGGCACACGGATGCCCGTTGCCCCCAGTGCAGCCCCGACATCGCCAGACACGCCGCCACCTAGTCGCAACTTCATTCCAGAAATGTCTTCAAGCGCGGTGATCTGCACGTTCGAATGCAGTACGCCCGGGCCATGGGTCATCATCGCCAGAACCTTGACGCCCTTGTGCTCATTCAAATCGGCAAAGAATGTGTCATACGCCCGCCAGCTTGCGACCGACGCGGCCTCGGCGTTACCCTCGTAGCCCGGAAGTTCGATCATTTTCGTCGACACGAAGCGGCCAGGCGAATAGCCGTGGAAGATCCAGGTGATATCGGCCGCACCGTCAAGCACCAGGTCGAATTGCGCCGGAGGGCTGCCCAGACCATATTTGACTTCGGCACTGACCCGCCCGTCGGTGGCCTCTTCGATCATTTTGGTTAGCTCAGGCCAGATCATGGCGTTGACGCCATGCGTTGGCGGGGCCCAAGACGAAATCGTCAGTGTGGTGTCAGCGGCCTGCGCTGCCATGGATGCAATCGACATCGCGCCGGCGGCAAGACCTGTGATCAAAGTATGTTTCATGATGTGTGTTTCCTCCCATTTCTTGGCGAAATTCTAGCGCTTCAGAGCACAAAAAAAATATGCTCTTGCGTCCAGCTGTCCGCGTGGCGGACACTTTGCGTTTTGAAGCGCGCCATATGCCCACAGACGCCGTTAAGGCCGACCCGAAATTTCAAGGGTTTCATATTCGGTGGCGATGTTCGCCGCAGCAAACTGCAAAGCGTCGGCATAACGCTTGATCGCCTGATCCATGTTCATGGCCTTGGTGACCCAGATAATCGACAAGCAGCCGACCGCGCGATCATCAGTTAGGATAGGCACGGCCAGGCTGGATGTTTTGGGCCTGAATGTGTGTGGGCCACGGGTGGCGTATCCCTGTTCGGCATAGATCGTCAGGTTTTCCTCTAGCCATCTTTTTCTGAGGAACGGCATGTCTTCGGGAAGGTTTTCGGCGCGCAATAACTCGATAATCATCTCCAGCTCGCGCGAACCACAGACCGAAAGATAGGCCCGCCCCGCTGACGAGCGCAGAATGGGCAGGGAAAAGCCGACCATCCCTGGGTCCACCGACAACGGGCTGCGGCCATGGGTCGATTCCTGGATCACCATATGGGCGTCTTCATAGGTGGAAAGATCGGCTGGCCAGGCGTGGGTTTCGGTGAATTCCGCCATAACTGGTGCCGCCACCTGACAAAGGCGCGAGCGCACCGACACATTGTCTCCCAATGCCGCGGCCAAAGGCGACACACGCACCCGGGCATCGCTGGCGGAACAGAGGACATAGCCCTCTTCTTCCAGCGTGTGCAGCAAGCGATAAACCGTTGGGCGAGGCAAACCCAGCTCTGACGCGATTTCACCCGGACGGGTTGCGCCGACCCGGTTGAGATATCGCAGGATATTCAATCCACGCGCAAGCGCGCGGACAGTTTCAGAGTTTGCCGCCATTTATCCATCACGATCAGGGGGGCGTTCTGTCCGCCCATGATGCAGTTTCACCCGGCCACAACCGACTGGTCAATAGCGCCGAACACGCTGGTGCCGTCGTGGTCCAGCATCTCGAACCGGATTGTGTCGCCGGGTTGCATGAACCGGGTTGTCGGCTCGCCATCGCGAATGGTTTCAATCATACGCTTTTCAGCCAGACAGGATGAACCCACCTCTTGGTGGTTTTCATTGCTGACAGTGCCCGACCCGATGATCGTGCCGGCCGATAGGTCGCGGGTACGCGCGGCGTGGGCGATCAGCTCGGGAAACTCAAAGTTCAGATCCGCGCCCGCGTCGACGCATCCGAATTCGTCACCGTTGTAAGTCGTGACTAGTGACAGGTTGATGCGCCCACCAGTCCAGGCCTCTCCCAGCTCGTCGGGGGTTACGCACACGGGCGAGAAGGAACTTGCGGGTTTCGACTGGAAGAAGCCAAATCCTTTAACCAGTTCTGGGCGCATGACATGGCGCAGGCTTACATCGTTGCACAGCATGATCAGTTTGATATGCGATCTGGCCTGCTTGGCCGTGCATCCCATCGGCACGTCATCTGTGACCACGGCAATTTCGCCCTCGAAATCCAGACCCCAATCGGTATCGACGCAGGGGATTGGGTCGACCGGTCCAAGAAACCCGTCGCCACCACCTTGATAGAGCAACGGGTCGGATTCCGAATTTGCAGGCATGTCAACGCCGCGCGCCTTGCGTACAAGCCGCATATGGCTGAGATAGGCGCTACCGTCCGCCCACTGGAACGCTCGCGGCAACGGTGAGGCCAGTGCCGCCGGATCATACGACATGGAATCGACGACGCCGTCCTCGAGTTGTTTTTCAAGGTTGCGCAGGGCAGGCTCGGCGGTCTGCCAGTCTTCGATCGCTTCGCGCAGTGTGGGTGCCACGGATGTGGCCAAAGTCAAACGGGAAAGATCACGGGACACAACGACCAGCGTGCCGTCGCGCCCGCCAGTTTTCAGGGAAGCAAGTTTCATTTTACGGGCTCTCTTTCTATGATGGTTTTGTAAGGGGTTGGCAGGCTCATAGCTGCAATTGCTTTGATGTCTGTCTGAGTCATGGCGCTAGCGGCGATGTATCGGTCAGGGCGCAGCAGAACGGCATTTGCCCCAATTTCGTCCAACGCATCTGCAAAGGCAGGATGCGCTTCTCCATCAAGAACGCGCATGGCTGGCACGACATCACGGGGCAGTTTGTGACGCACCACAAGCACTGGTGCATACCCGATGGCATCATCAAGCCGCTGACCGTCACTGAGTGTCGGCTGGCTGAACAGGTGCCCGGTGTGCGGCGTGTTGCCAACCACGAGGCTGGCCAAATCACTGCGACCAAGTGGGGGCGAGGTGAACTCCATGCGAGCCTTTCCGTCGCAATCAGCTTCTGTTCGTGCCAGCGCGGTGTCGCGATCCATCGTATTGATCAAACCACCTAAGCGCACCGCCGTTTCGATGAACGTGCGCACGTGGGGCGCGCGCTCGGCTTGATAGCTGTCCAGCAAGTCAATTCCGGTTTCGCCATTGACGCAAAGCGCCAGTTTCCACGCCAGATTGGCGGCGTCACGGATCCCCGCGCACATGCCTTGACCCATAAAAGGCGGTGTCAGATGTGCGGCATCTCCGGCGATCATCAATCGACCTTTGCGCCAGTTCTGCGCGATTGCAGATCGAAACGTGTAGACCGCGCTCCGTTCCAGATCCGCATCCTCGGGGCCAATCCAGGGCGCAAGAAAATCCCATATGCGCGCGGTTTGCAAAACCTCGTCGTCGGTTTCGTCATCTAGAACCGTGATTTCCCACCGCCGCCGGTTTTCCGGGCTTCGGCAATAGGTCATTGGACGATCAGGGTTGCTGAACTGAACCGTGTGATCACCCAGATCGGGGCGGTCCCTCTTAAGCAATAGGTCCACGACCAACCAACGTTCGTCAAACCCCAGATCGTCCATGCCAGAACCGATGGCTTCACGCAGCAAAGATCGAGCACCGTCACAGCCGACAACGAAATTGGCCTTAACCATTGTGCTGTGCTCGTCGCCAGCTTTGCGACAGTACAAAGTAACCTCTTCGCCCTGATCCTCGACGCTAACAACCTCAGTTTCTGTCAGAATCATCGCAGTGTCGCGGCTGGTCAGTTTGTCACGCAACAGCTTCTCAAGGTCAGGTTGGTGAAGGCGATAACTTGAATGCCACCCCTGCGGTCCAATCCCTTGCGGACGGGGCCAGTCCATCAGCAGATTTCTTTGTTGATCGACAAAGCGCATACCCGGATTGACCCGCACTTTTTCATTCAGCTGCTCGGCTACGCCTGCGGCCTGAAAAACCCGCATGGTTTCACCGTCAAAGTGCACAGCCCGGGGGAGATGATAAATCGCCGCCTCGCGCTCGATGACAGCCACACTCACACCGCATTCGGCGAGCAGATTGGCCAGCGTCGCACCAGTTGGCCCATAGCCGACAATGGCGACATCAAAATGTTTGGTAATCTGTGCCATCAGGTTCCCCTCTCTCAGCCACGCCCACGGGTTTCATATAGCCATGGGCAATCGACTACGGGCGGCGCGCGCAACCCGTCCTCAGCGGCCTTGAGCCGCATGTCGACAAAAGGTTCCCGCCCTGACTCGGACAAGTAAAGACGGTCGTGACCCCAGAAACTGGGGCCGCACTTTGTTTCATGTGGCTCCCAGGTCGCGGGGTCGATCACGCGCCCACCCCATCCGTTTTCGACAAAGAAACCCGAGGGGCTGTTGGCGTAGAAGCTGGTCATGTAGTCATTGGTATGGCGCCCCAGCGTATAGGCAATGCCATCCTCTTCCTGGCAGGCTAGGTCATAACCCTGACCAACGTCATCAAGGTTGTGATATTCGACCATGAAGTGGTGAAACCCCGAATTGCCCGAGCCAACTATGGCAAAGCTGTGATGCCGCCCGTTGACGTGGAAAAAGTAGAGCGGCACTGGTTTCAGACCATAGTCACTGACGGCAAATCCCAGCACATCGCGATAGAACGGTAATAGAGCCGTCGCATCGGGCACGTGCAACACCGCATGCCCCATTCCAAGCGGGCCGGTTTTAAAGCCGTCGATCGGCCGCCCCGGCGTAAAGGGGTCTTCGGCTTTTTGTGGGTTCCACACCAGTTCGATCCGGTTTCCCGCAGGATCGTGAAATACGATCAGGTCTTCGACAAACCTGCGGTCTGCCAATTCACGGCTTCCCTGCCCAACCTTATGTCCCGCATTGTCCAGCCGGGCGGCGTAATCTTGCAGGTCTGATTTCTGCGAAAGTTCCCAGCCGATGAAGGCAAGCGTTTCGCCGGGTTCATCGGATATCACCAGGCGCTGCACCAAATCATCCATCCGGAAAGAAAGTTGGCGCCCGCCGTGATCAGCGAGATGCATGGCAAGTACTTTACTTGCGAATTGCTTCCAGTCATCCGTCCGGTCGGATCGCACACCAAGATAGCCCAAAGATTGAATTGGCATTTCATTTCCTTCCACAGCTGCGCAACCAAACTAGAAAGAGACGGTACCGGAGAGAACTTCTGTCCGGCTCAGTGTCCGCCAGGCGGACAAGGTGTGCTCGTGGAGCGCCTTTGAAAACAGCGTTGTTTTTTGCGCAGATTGCATCTTTGCACGCAGCCTTGATCCGAAAAAATGGATCATTTCCGGTTTCTGACACCACGCTGGATTGGGGCGTGGACATGCTGCCGCCGAAACGGACCAATTTGCCCACGCGTCCGCTGTTCTCTGGCAATGGATGCTGCACGATGCATGAACGGCTGCTCTTGTGAAACTGCACCACAGCGTTTGACAGAGTTCATAAGGTCGTGAATGGGCCTATGGCGACAGAAGGCACGGTTTTGCGAATGACCGTTTTGTCCGCACAGCGGTCGTTCACACCGAGTGCAGCGAACGTCTGCTTCGAGCCCGCAGCGGTCATCCGATTTAGCCTGAGCACTTCATTAAAAGCTACAGGTGAGAATGCACTACCTTGAGTGCATGTTGGAAGGATGCTTCGGCGAACGCGCGGCTTGACCCGTCCTGGAGGGGCTTGTTCAGCGACGCTTTCTTTTCGCGAGATTCAACTGGTTGGATTCGACCCTCCAAAACAGTTCCCCAAACCTTTACATCCCGGATTTCCATAGGATCGACTTTGAGCGGGTTACGATCAAGAACTGTAAAGTTAGCGCGCTTTCCCGACTCAATGCTGCCGATCTCATGTTCTAGTTTGAGCGAGTATGCGGCCTCGATTGTCACTCCACGTAACGCATCTTCTGCGCTGACCCTCTGTTCCGGGCCCGCTACCCGACCGGAAGACGTGACCCGGTTTACAGCACTCCACATCAGGAACAGCGGATCTCCCGGAGCCATTGGCATGTCCGAATGCAGAGACCACGCAATACCCGCGCGGGACACGTCGCCGATCCGCACCATGGAATCCGCGCGTTCAGGGCCCAGACCAACTTTGGAATATTGATCGGCAAGCGCCGTCACATAATACGGGTTGGCGCTGACAATCGCGCCTAGATCCGCGATCCGTTTCACCTGATCTTCGGCGCTGACCGCGAAGTGCACCAGAACTGTGCGGTGATCATATCGCGGATTCCGGCGTAGGTTCATCTCAAGTGCATCCAGTACACGATCCAGACCTGCATCTCCGTTAACATGCACATGAATCTGATAACCGGCATCCCAATAAATCCGGAACGCGCGGTCAAAGTCACTCTTGTCCATCATCCACTCGCCTTCGTGCCCATCAAGATAGGCGTCGCGGACTTTCATCAACAAGGAATAGATCGCACCATCTGCAAACAGCTTGGCCTGCATAGGCGCAAGGCTTGTCATTCCGCCATACCAACTGCTGAGTTTTTCTGTTTCGGCGATCACCTGAGCATCGTCGCTGTACGCCTGTACCATCGATTTTGCATCCGGCATGAAGGACCAGCGGAAAGGCATGTCTGGGCTAGAAAACACCGCATTTATACCGTCCTGTACAGGCTTGGACAGAATGCCACCGGGCTCATTTCCAAAAGTAACGCCCTTAGAGTGCATGTAATCCCGGGTAAGTTCCAACCCGGCTTGCAACCGCTCAGACGAAGCTGCCAAAAGCGCGATATTCGGCAAAACCGCAAACAATCCCTGCTCCCAGAACCGGCCCTCGGCAAAGTTCGATTGCATTTTCTCAGTCGGAGAAAATCCGTCTACCAATTCTTGGGTAACCCCCCCGATTTCAAGCGCAACGCTGTTCAGGATCATTTCGTGGCAGGACCGCGCCCAAACCAATATCGGTTGTGTATCGCTGATCGCATCGAGTTCTTCGCGTGTGAGCGACCCGTAAAACGCCGGGTGGTACCCCCATGACACGACCGGTTCAGTCGGGTCTGTCCTCGCTTGGACTGCCTGTGTCAAACGGTCCACAAAGTCCTGTTTGTCCCGCACGGCCGGAACGGTTCCAAAGGGCAACACCCAATCCTCGATCGACAGGATTTCCGAAGACATCGTGAGCGCGGCTAACAAGGGATGGTCATGTTGAGCAATGAAACCCGGCACAATCACTTTGTCAGAAAATCTGGTGTCAACCGTGTGACGTTGCCCCTTTAGCGTATCCACAACCTCATCGAGGTTGCCGGTCAGAAGAATGCGCCCGTCCACAACTGCGACAGCATCCACCACGGGTTTAGCCGGATCGAGTGTAAGAATTTCCCGGGCGGTGTAGACAGTGACTGTCGGGAGCGGAACAACTTTGGCGCCGAGATCAGAAAGCGAAGAGGTTTGCCCAACGGCAGCACCAAAAGGCAACAAAACTGCCAATGTTGATACGCTGGCTTTCAACAGGCTTCGACGGTTCAGCAAACTCATTTGTCTTTCCTTTTTATTTTTTGGTCAAACCTCGGGCTTGGCCTTGGTTTTCACTGCGTTCAACGGCGTATCTGAGCGTTCTTTTTGGCAGGCATTGGTCGCACTCAAACCCTAAAAATCCGAGGTGCGGTCAATTGCTGCAAATCCACTCTCCATCGTCAGTACAGACGGCGCGTCCAGGCTACCGACTACTGCACGAACATCAACCATCTCCACTGCCTGAGTGATGTATGTCTTGTAGTAGTAGGTGCGTTTGGCGGTATCGGCTGCAGAAGACCATACTGTGTAATCAGTATGAACACCGTCCGGGCCGGTATCACGGATCGCACCCTTTGGTATGTCGAAGGCGTTGAGAATATGGAAAGCCTGAAAAACCGCATCATCCGTTGTTGAAGAAGGCAGGGCGGAGTTGGCGAAAGCAACAGCGCGCACAAAACGCGACGGTGATGAGAAGTCACCGGGCAGACCAACCATACCGCTTCCCTGTCCAAACGCTGGTAGTGACAGATCACCAACAGAGATTGCCTCTCGGTTTTCAGCCTGAAGACCGATATAGTTGCGCAGGTTGGTCAGGTGCCAATCATATGATGGATTGTTGGTGACGGTGTTTACAGAATTCTCATAGATGGTCAGACCTTCCGCGGTGTATTGGATCACAATCGACGCGCCGGACGCATCGACAACCGAATAGTGGAACGGTGCAAAGCTATTGATGACGTCGATATGGGTGCCTACGACATCGATTTTCGGCAAAGCTGCGCGCACTTCGGCCACAGTGCTGAACTGGCCCAGGATCCAGTTTCCAAGTTCGTCCGAGGAAACAGCGCGGTCTCGGTTATCCTCCGTTGCCTCTCCAAACACCGCGTCACCGGCAAAATAGAATGCCCCGAAATAGAGGCCTTCCGTGTTCATGCCATCAAAAACGATCGGGAAGTCGAACGCGTTGGCTCCGAGGAACCCGTACTTTGCGGTATAGGTGAAGCCGCTTTGGTCAGCATCCAGTGCCAGAGTCTCAATCTCGGTGCCTGCAGGTACAGCATAGATGTTCGATTGGATATCGAAGCCAAATTCCAGCGTTCTTGCGGGAACGGTACCCCCATCTTTAGCATGCAGTACAATGCCTGTGCAGGCAAGCGCCTGCCCCGTAGCAAGGCCTATGCAGGCTGAGAATGTAAGGGCTTGCGATAGAAAGCGCCAAGGCTCGGAAAAACTTTTGAACATCGTTGATCCTCCTGTTGTTTCTTTGAAAGGGTTAAAAAGGGTTTGTGAATGATTTGTGAAAATACATCTGAGGCTTTTGACAAATCGATACCGCAAGAAACACCCTGTCAACTGGTAATCTTTGGACGAAGGCCGGGCTCAATAGGGGGCTCTAGTAACACCCAGCCTTCTTGCTCTCCCCAAGGAACTATTCGGAACTGACATGCGCCATCATGCACGGTCAAAAAAGCATAGGAACAATTGACATATCCCAAAGGATTGCAAGGTCCGAAAAGTCCGCGTAGCAGTCGTTCAAGCAAGTTGCAGCGAATGACTGCTTCGAGCCCGAACCGGAAGTGCTTCGGCATTACTTCAGAGCCGGAACAGCGTTGGTCTTCGCGGGTTGATGCCTATGGATCCGCTCGACCAAGACCTGCCAAAGTCTTGCCAACTGACCCGAACGCTTTTCACGAAGGAGTTTTTCTGCCTCGCGTTCGAGATGCGTGGTGGTTTGATGTTTTGTGGCTTTGTGCTTTAAAAGTTCAATCTGGGGCATCAGGGTCATTTGGCCATCTCCTTGTTACTGGTTTAGAGCAGCATCGCGCAAGGCAGCAGCCTTTGCTTGAAGACAATCTTTAGAAACTCCTGCGATTTTCCTGATTTGACTTTTGGAGCTTGTTATGTCCCGCCCCCCGTGGTTCGGTTGCCCATGCGATATGCTTTTGCCGACTGCATTCTGGATGACGACGCGCATGTTTTAATGAGGAAGGGCGTCGAGGTTTCGGTCGAGCCGCAAGTGTTTGACTTGCTTTCCTTGCTGGTGAGAAACCCCGGCCGCCTTCTCGACAAGGGCGAGATCATTGAAGAAGTTTGGCAAGGCAGGATTGTCTCTGACTCTGCCATCAGCGCTCGCATAGCCGCCGCGCGCAAATCCGTCGGGGACGATGGCAAGACACAGGCGATTATCCGGACTGTGGCTCGTCGCGGGTTGCAGATGGTGGCAGCAGTTACAATAGTACGCCAAGTTCCAGAAGCGCCGCAGATTGATAATGAAGTGCAACGCATTCGCTATGTGCGCCTGCCTTCGGGGCATTCGATGGCTTATGCTGTCACAGGAAACGGTTCACCTGTCATAATGGTTGAATACCAAAGCAGAGATTTGGAAGCTGAGTGGCAGCTGTCCTTTGAGCGAACGCGGTTCCAGACAATTTCTCAGCACAACACCTTGATCCGGTACGACCCCGTTGGTGTAGGCCAATCCGACCGAACATCCGACCGGCTGGCAATTGCCGAGAAAGCCGAAGAAATCGGCTGGCTCGCAGATGCTTTGGGATTTGACGACTTTGCTCTCTACTCTCAATCTGGCGGCTGCTCGGTGGCTTTGCATTTTGCCTCACATAGTCCCAAGCGGGTCTCGCGATTGGCTATGTTGGGAGGCTATTCGGATGGACGAGCCATTCGCGATGGCGCTCCTGAAAGTGTCAGTGAACCGTTACGCGCTTTGATCAAGGAAGGATGGCCTTCGCCCGACAGCAGTTTGGTGCAAGCAATGATGATGAGTTACCATCCAGAAGGGCCATTGGAGTCGGTCAAAGCTTATGCCAGTATGATGCAAGGAGGCTCTTCCGCAGAATTGGAGGTTCGTCGACGCGATGTTATCAATACCCATTCAAATAGGGCATTGTTGCCCTTAATCACTTGCCCCACCCTGATCCTGCATTCCCGCCGTGACAGTGTTCACCCGTTAGCGGAGGCACAAAAGCTGGCGGCTGGCATTGCCAAAGCCGAGTTGGTTGTGCTGGATTCATCAAATCATATCCCTTGGCTGGGGAATCCTGCGTTTAGGACCTTACAATCGACCCTAACCGCATTTTTCTCAGAGTAGTGGAAAAGGCTTCAAGAACTGACGATCGGGTAAGACGTGTCGCTCAGTCTATCAATTCGAACGGCAGATTTGTCCGCAGAGCAGTAGTTCGAGAGACCTGCAGCGAACTGCGGTTTCAAGCCAAAGGCCGACGTGCGCTTGATCGTCTGGTATGTTAGCCCAGAAGAAACGATGTTCTGAGACCAAACATGGCAACACCAGAAGAAAGAATGGATGCACTGGGGTTAAGCCTACCTGCACCCGCAAAGCCTCCAATCGGGGTCAACCTGCCTTTTTCCTTCGTTAATGTGCGTGGTGACAGATTGCTATTTTCCGGAAGCCCAAAGAGTGCGAGCGACGGCAGTATTGCAGGTCCATTCGGAGTGGTGGGGGTCGATTTCACTACCGAAGAAGCCCAGGCTGAGGCGCGAAGTATTGCGCTGTCTGTTTTCGCAAATATGAAAGCAGAAATCGGCGAGCTGTCCCGAATTGCCGGTTGGACACGTGTATTTGGAATGGTCGCGTCGAGCCCAGGATACACAGAACAGCATCTGGTCGTGAATGGCTTCAGCGATCTCATCATTGAAGTCTTTGGAGCAAACGTAGGTCGCCACGCTCGATCAGCCATTGGTGTGTCCGGTCTACCATTGGGCTTCGCGATAGAAATTGAAGGCGAAGTCCAGTTGTCAAGCTGATTGTGCGTGTCCGTTCTGTCCGCAACTCGGACGTAGGTCCTGTTCAAATCAATGTCCGGTTCCCGCATTAAGCGGTCAGCCGGTTTGCAGGAAGTGGCGAGTGTCTGCTCTAAACAATATCCGGCTGCCGAAGTTCGGATTGTTTGATATTCACTCGGCACTAATGCCGGTTTTTATTGAAAAGTAGACCTTCCGCATCTCCCGTTATTGCACGATCCTGTGCGGCCTCGGCGCGTTTGGTGGCGGTCGCTTGGCTGTAACTCGGCAAGATCTGCAGTTTGGTCGCCAGCTTGATCAGTTCGGTGGTAACAGCAGCAGCCCGGTCCACCTGTGGGCGGTTCTTGTGCTGGCCGCTGTCGGTAACGTAAAACATCCCGTCGATACCGTGTTTCGCCATCACCTTATTTTCCCAATTGGTCAGTTCGTTCATCATGTGGACTAACTGGCAATATCGGCGCAGCAAAGGTTCGTGGTGCGGCTCAAAGTGACCTCGGGGTAAGCCTCTGGTTACGGTGCACCAAGTATCTACCTGCGACTGGGGCAAATCCATCGGGACTTCGACGTAATCGGGCTGTGCAACATTGTCGGCGCGTGTGTTACCAGACATATTAGAAAATCTCCTTTAAGTTGAGTTGCGCCGAAAGCATAACCCCGAAAATTGCGGTAACAAAATACCCCACCTAAAACGGCCCGAGCGGCGCCGAAACAGGTGCCGGGTAGTATAGCGCCACGCGAAAACCCCTTAACGGCCTCTCTGCGCGTTCTTCCGGGCGGCTACGCTTGGGTGCGGGACTATGGGCATGCGTGGGGTAAAATTCGTTAAAAATCAGCACGAAAAGTAAAAGCGCGGGTAGGGGCGCGCTAGGGACAAACATGTTTGGGTTTTGGCCTCAGCGCCCCGGTTAGCGCCGCCGCGCCTTTACTGTGCTGGGCATAGGCGTTGGCTTGGCTGTAAGGCACAACAATCTGTTGTCGTCGCTTTGTATGCTATGCCGTCGCTCTTGGTCGGATAGCGACGGAGCTTTTTACCAGCAATAACAATAAGTTCTTTTATTTTCGTCTCTTCGTCTCTTTCTAAAAGAAATATAGTTAAGAGAAAGAGAGGAGAGAGGAGAAGAGAGAATGTATATAAAAGGTCGGTATACAAAGCGACGGAAGCGGCAAACCGACGGAATTTATTTTTGTTGTTCTTGTACAGTGGGTTATCTCCGTCGGATGGTACCCATAAACCGACGGAAACTACCCTGCAAACCGACGGAACTATCCGTCGTTCTTTGGTTTGGTTACCTTATCCGCTGCCGCATCGTCGTCCGCAGTCGTTGCGCCGCGCACTTCTTCTGGTCGGATTGGTTCCCAGTCGGTCGGTGTATCTGGCGTCGGAATGCCAAAGCCTTCCAGCTTCTGCCGCAGTTCGCTTAGAGTGCCAAGCTCGAACCCTCGACCATAGGCCACCTGCGTAAGGACGACCGGGTCTTTAAGCACGGACGACTGCCCGATCTGCGACCGTTTGGGGAACGCAATATCTCGGGCGTGTTCGAAGCCCATGTATCGCAAACGCGCACCCAGCGAGTGCAGTGTTTCCCTTGTGTGGCCGTCGGCCTTGCGGATCTTTTCCAGCAGCCAAGTGGTCGCAACCCGAGCGACATTGTTTTTTATGTCGTAGGCACCACCAGCATAGGCCATATCAGCCAGGACACCGAGCAGCGGGTCGCTGGTAAGTTTCTGCTGTGCTTTGGCGGCGGTTTCGTATCCGTGGTTAACCAGAACCCGGTCTACGTTTGTCGCCAGCAGTTTGTGTAGCGTGGCAGCGGCCACTCCGCTTTCCCATCTATTGCGAAGTTCGCGCCAGTATTTTTCGCCGCGCGACCCTTTGTTTTTGCCATCCACGTGTATCATCGTAAAGCGGCGGTCGGTGTTATCTAGGTTTATCGGGTCCTCTTGGTTTGTGGGCATAATAAACCGCGCAGCCAGTTTTAGGTTTATGGGGTCGCGGTACATTTTGCGCATGGCGAATTCGGGATTGGTTATTAGGTCTTTCTGGCGGTCGTACCATCGCTTGTCGCGGCCAAACCCGGCTTCCTCCATCTTTACCGGAGTAACGCCGTACAGGAACCCGTTGAAGGTTTCTTGGAATACGCGGCTGTCGCCACCAGCGAACCGATTGGCCTTGTGGAACGGGTGCAGCATAAAGTCAGCCAGTGTGCTTTTGCCCGTGTTCTGCGGCCCAAACATAACCAGCGCAGAACCGAAGCCCGGTGGCTTGGTGGTTGGGTTCTGTAGCATATCGGCCCACCAGTGCCATATCCATGTGGCTAGGCCAGCGTCGCCGCCACAGATAAGGTCCAGCACAAGTTCCTCCACGCTAGACGTATCGCCTTCGGTGGGTGCGTAGTTATAGCCGCGAAACAGATTAAAGCCCGGACCCGAATAATCCAAATCCTCGTACACCAGCCCTTCATGCCGGGTGACGTTACTAGACCGCAGGTACGACATAGCTGGGTTAATCCAGTGCGCCCCACCGCCACGACCCATAAAGGCTTCGCTGTGGGGTTCGTTTACCTCGATAAGTTTCTTGCGATCCAGCAGCGGCGGCACCCCAGAGCTATCCGAAGCCAGCAGCGACCGACTTACATAGCAGTAGCCAGCACCCGGCATATCTATACAGACAAAACGGTCGTCCACGAACCGGACGTGGCGATCCAACACCTCGCCCAATGCGTTCGGTAGCAGGTTTTCTTCTAGCTCGCTTAGAGGCAAGGCTCCGTTACGCAGTGCTTCGACCTCGCGCATGTCGTCGGTATCAGCTAAGTCCCACCCGTTGGGATAACGGTCTGGGTCGGCCAGTTGCGCCACCAGCCAGCCGGGGTTTAGCGAAGCCACCAGCTGTGCGGATGTGCGGCCTTTGCGGTCGTTATCGGCAAACACGACCACGCGCGAATATCGGTTAAGCTCGGACCAGTCGTAGCTGTCGCGTTTGTTAAAACTATCCATCTCGCCCATAACGGTCGCCGACACAGCGATAACGTTTTCCGGGCAGAGCACATTGTTTATGTGGTCGGCTGTTTTCTCCCCGCCAACGACCCAGATTTCGTGCTCCTGGGGATTGCCGTTCTGTAGCAGGTGCAAATTGTACAGCGGCCACGAACCACCGAGCGCAGGTAACAGCACGTCCACCATATTCTTGGTACGCCATCCGTCCTTGCCGGCTTCTATAGTCGCGTACCAAGTGCGGTAGGTTTTAGCGCCATCGGCGGCGTCATACCGGACGCGGATAAACAGTGTGCGTTCCAGCATACGGGAACCGTCCGGCGCAGCGACCATTTTGCGATGCGGATAGGCGGCAGTGAATTCGTATTGTGCGCCGCGTTGCGTTAACGGACTGCGCAGAAACTGCGGTTCATCGTCTAGTGCTGGTACCCGTGCAACCCACGTTGCTGTTTCGGCTTCGGTGCGATCTTGGTGTTCGACTTGGGATTGATTGTCGGACATTCTTGCCCCCCTAAATCTAGGTTCGGGGCTTTACTTGGATAGCTGGATAAGCTAGGCCTATAGTTGATTACATGCCCCGATTGGTTATCGGTCATATGGGAGGTTCCGAGAGCATCGGGCCTCCCGTTTCTGTATGGGGCTTTAATCCTTTGAGTCCTGTATCCCTGCTTACCACAGGCTAGAAAACCCTTTTTCGTAAGGATTTTCGAGGCTATGTTACGGGGAGTCATCAAGTTTCACATTCCTTGTTGGCCTCACCGGGCGCTCTCACCCGGATTATTGGACCCCTGCTTGACCCAGCGGGGGCCCTACAACTTTAACGTGTGCAGTGCGAAAAGCTAGTTCCACTAACGCTTCCCTTGCTGGAACCATCTGCCGGGGATCCAGTTTCCGGATTTCGTAAAGAAACCGGGGTCCCACACAGCGTTGCGACCGGGTCGCCGTGGGCGGTCGGCCCATTCCTTGTCGCGCCTGCGTTTGGTTTCCGCGTCCACTTCGACTTCCTCCACCGTCGGCGGGGGCAATCCTTCACGTTCGCGCCTGTTGCGTTCCATTACCCACCGGAGCTTGTCGCGTGGGTTGGCAAACTGGGGTTCGCTCATGCCGACTTCCTCCGCGCGACAGAGGCAGGCCGACCACCTTTGCGGCCATTGCGCACCAAAGCCTCATGGTCGGCGGCGATGTCAGTCATTTCCTGTTCTTCGCGGGCGAAGTGGTCAATCAGGTCAGAGACTAGGAACATGCGGCGATTGCCACGGAACTTCACGGTCCCTTCATACCTGTCAAAATATCGAGCGCCGACGGGTCGGTATCTGGCCGACACAAACTCGACAGCATGCCGCGATTCACACCACTTTGGGTGTTCGGTTTCAGTCCATTCGGATGGTTTCATATTTTTTCAGTCTTACAGGCCACCCCAGTATCCGCTGGGGGCGGGGTGGTTGGCGTACTATCTAAGCGCCAACCCTGTAATCCTTTATGCACCGCCGTGGTCTTCGTCGGTGTACCGCCAACGGTAGCGGTTAATTGAGCGTCCGTAAACTCCCCCCAGCGTATCTAGGCTTTTTCCGGTTCAGCAAGAATTTCGGCCCACTGGTCCGCCATCCGCCGACGCAGCACCAGCATGTCGGATTTGTTGTAAATGCGGGACAGGCGCGAGTTTGTGGCGGCTGCGACGTGGTTCAAATATCGGTCAACCGAACCGGGTTCAAAGCCAAGGTCAGCCATCGCCGTGGCGAACGAGCGCCGGAAGTCGTGTAGCTTTAGATCGGCCAGCCCGGTTTGGGTTCGCAACGTCGAGAGCGCCTTATCCAAGCCAAGAGAGGGCCGCTTACCAGTGGTGCTAAACACCCAGTCGCCTTCGGGCGCAAGTTCCAGAGCCTCAGTCAGCAGTTCAACAACCGGGGCAGAAAGCGGGATGCGCCACGCCAATCCGTTCTTGGTACGAGACCCAGGAATTTCCCAGAGCGCGGATTCAAGGTCCAGTTCGCTTTTGCGCATCGCCAAAACTTCCTGTCGCCGACCAGCCGTCAGCAAAAGCACAGCAAACGCGGGACCGAACGGATAGGGGATTTGGTGACTTACCCCCAAAACCTGTTTGGCCTCGTCAATCGACAAGAATTCGTCGCGTACGTTGGTTTGGGCCACGCGCAGGTCTTCCAGAATATCTTCGCAATACCCACGTTCAGCCAACCACCGGAACACAGACTTGCTCACGCGCAGCAACAGGTCAGCGGTCGGCTGTTTGGTTTTCCGCAGCTTGTCGGACTGGGCCAATATGTCGGCCTTGGTAATCCGGCGCAGGTCACGCTTCAGCAGCGGCCCAAGGTGGTTGCGCATGGTGCCGAAGTAATTGCGCGGATTGCTCAGATGCGTAAAGCCTTCGTTCTCGGCTTTGGTCAGTGCCTCTTCCAGCGTAAGTGTGCGGGCAACTTTCTCGGGTGCTTGGCCCACGGCAATCTGGCCGTAGATGCGTTGCGCAGCCTTCCGCGCGTCCGTTAGGTTCACCCCCGGCCAACGGCCAAGTGTATGGCGCTGGCGTTCGCCTTCATGGGTAAACCGCAAGGACCAACTGGCCGCGTTCTTGTTGCCGCGCAGGATCAGACCCTTAATCTGGTCGTCCCGTAATTCACCTTGGCCCAAGTCCGGCAAAGACTTCTTTATCGTCGCTTCTGTCAGTTTCATCTGTATATCCTTTATCACATTTAGGGCCGTTCTAGGGCCGAAAATTTAGGAATCCGCTAACCCGCTCGCTCCGAGGTCGAAAACAAAACGCGGACAGATGAAAAAGTAAAGCCCCTTGTTTTTATGGGTTTTTCGCGTAGCCACCGGGGGCCTTAGCGTGCTTTAGCGTTAGATGAAAACACTATTCGTAATAGGTGTAGCCGTTGATCGAGTCGCGATAGGCGCTCATCAGGGTTTTGCGGTCTTTGGCTTTCAGAGTACCGGTCGAGATCGCCTCGTCCACCATTTTGCGGAAGGCGGCGACGCAGTCGGTCGGATCGAACTCGACATAGGACAGCACCTGGCTGATCGTGTCGCCTTCTTGCTCGTGCAGCAGATCAAAACCACCGTCGGAGCGGAGGTCGATTGTGACGACGTTGGTGTCGCCAAACAAGTTGTGCAGATCACCGAGTGTTTCCTGATAAGCGCCGACGAAGAAGACGCCCATGAAGTATTCATCCTCTTCCGGCAGGGAATGCACCGGCAAGCTGGGCGAGACGCCATCAGCCAGAATGAACCGGTCGATCTTGCCGTCGCTGTCGCAGGTGATGTCGGACAGAACCGCGCGGCGATCTGGCGTCTTGTTCAGCCCTTGCAACGGCACAATTGGGTGCAGCTGGTCGATCGCCCAGACGTCGGGCAGGGATTGGAACAGCGAAAAGTTGCAGTGGTAGATATCGGCCACCTTCTCGAGCTGGTCGTCCACGTCGGTTTCCAGATCGTCATTGGCTGCCAGTGCCTTGAGGCGGGCCATCAGCGACAGATAGATCCGTTCGGCGCGGGCCATCTGGCGCAGGTCTACGTACCCACGGCGGAACAGTGCGCGCAATTCGTTGCGGTAGAAATTGGCGTCGTTCCAGCATTCCTGAAGCCGATCTTTGCTGAGATAGCCGTGCACCGCGGCAAGGTCCGAAACCATGTGATGATCGTCGGGTTCAACCTCCGGGCCGTTGGGCGCATCGTACAATGTGCTTTCCAACACGTTGAACACCAGCATCGACGACGTCGCCACCACAGCACGACCGCTTTCAGTGACCAGCGTGGGGTGGTCGATCCCGGCCTCATCCATCGCGTAGGCCACGGTTTCCACGACATTGGCGCAGTATTCCTCGACCGTGTAGTTGATCGAGTTTTCAGCCGCCTTCTTTTCACCGGTGTAATCCACCCCCATGCCACCGCCCAGATCCAGATGGGTCAGTGGCACGCCCTCGCGGGTCAGTTCGGTGTAATAGCGGCAGGCCTCGCCCACCGCGCGGCGCACGTCGTTGACGTCCTGTACCTGCGATCCCAGATGCGAGTGCTGCAATTTCAGGCAATGCAGTAGGCCCGCGTCGCGCAGCTTGTCCACAGTGGTCACCAGTTGATCGGTGTTCATGCCAAAGGCTGACCGGTCACCCGAGCTTTCTTCCCATTTGCCACTGATCTGGTTGGTCAGTTTCACCCGCACACCAATCAGCGGTTCGATCCCCAATTCCTTGTAGACTTCGATCACCGTGTCGGCCTCTTTCGGGCTTTCCAGAACGATCACCGTGTTGAAGCCGATCTTGCGGGAAAGGGTTGCCAGTTGGATGAACTCGGCATCCTTTACCCCGTTGCACACGATCAGCGCTTCGCTGGCCAGGCGATGCGCCAGCGCGATCACCAATTCGGGTTTGGACCCGGCCTCGAGCCCATAGTTGTATTTCTTGCCGAATTCGACGATCCGGTCGACGACCTGTGCCTGCTGGTTCACCTTGATCGGGAACACACCGCGATAGCTGCCCCTGTAGCCCACGCGGGCGATAGCATCCCGGAAGCTTTCATTCAGATGCGCGATCTCGTGTTCCAGATAGGAAGAGACGCGCAGAACCATTGGGGCCTTGATGCCGCGGTCGTCCAGGTCGCTGAGAATGCCGGGCAGGCTGATCGCATCAACCTCGGGCGCCAGGGGATTGCGCAGACCGATTTCGCCCCGCTCCGTCACCTCGATGAGGCCTTTGCCCCATTTCTCAACCCCGTAGATGGAATGCGGTGCGTCCGGCGTCTGTTTCAATCAAGTCGGTCCTTAACCTAGGAGTGCCAGTTTCGCGACCGCCAATACGGCAGCTGTTTGATTCTTCCAAGTGTAAACTATGTGCCAGAGAAAACCGAGTTTTACGCAGGGCGACGGATCGGGATCAGGTGGTTGTCCCACTGACACTTAGCGTGGGTCCGGATCACAGGGGGCGCAGTGGTCAACGCGCCAAACACACCGGTTCCGGTGGTGAAAACCAAACCGCTGGTGCCGGATCCAAGACCGCAGACATCCTGAAGCTCGAATGCATCCCTGAATGTGCCACTGGCCACATCGAACCGATGCAGCGCGTTGCCGCGCGGGCAGGTGATGGCGATGGTTGCGCCATCCGCCGAGAACGCGATGCTGCCCGCATAACCCTTTAGCGGGCTCTGATCCTGCACAGGCGCTGACAGAAGGTGCGGGGTTTCCCCCTGACGGTGCAGACCCAGCAAAGGCGGATGTTCGGCTTTGCTGCCCTGCCACTGCATCGCAAAACCCACCAGCCCGTCGCGACGGACCGCCAGATGGCGGATCGAGTTCTTGTGAAGCGCAGGCGTCAGCGACACCTGTTCCTGAACCAGGCCCGACAGGGAAAGGTATGTCAGATTGGGCTCCATCGTCGGCAGGTTCATCTTCGTGCGCCCGGTTTCGGGGTGGGTTTCGATCCCGCCATTGGCAATCACAAGCGTTTTTCCACCCGGCATCAGCCGCATGTCATGCGGCCCGACCCCGCCGGACGGGAATTCGCCCAAGCGCGCAAAGGTTTCTGCGTCCCAGACGCCTATGATACCTTCTCCAGCCTCGTAATCGTTTTCCGTGGCGAAGAAAATCGCGCCATCGGCTGAAAAAGTACCGTGACCATAGAAATGCCGACCTTCCGGCGTCATCAGCCGCGCGACCGGTGATCCCGTCACGCAATCAATCACCACGGCAAAGGTGCCCGGACGGCGCGCAAAGGCAACGGCCTGTGCCTTGACCGGATGCGCCGCCGCCGCATGCCCACGCGCGGGCAGGGGCACGGAAAAGAGGAGTGTTCCCAGTGCATCCAGCCCGGCCAGTCGATACGAACCATCCGGAAACAACCCTGCGGCCAGAAACTCCGGCCTGCCCACCGAGGCCCATCCATGGATCGGAGGCAGAGAGGTTGCGGCAAGCCCTGCAAGGAAGCGGCGACGCGATGTCATTGTTCAGTCCCCATCCAGCGAATTGAAGCCTGCGCTGATGCCCAGTGTCGGGCCAAGTTCGGATGAAGCAATGGCGCGGATGTCATGGATAGACTGTTGCAGGGCCTCGATTCGGACCCGGGCTTGTGGGTCCGCGACTCCGGCCAGAGCAGGGTCTTCGATGGATTGGGCGTTCTCGATCGCGCGCGCAAAGGCGGCATCCAGATCGGCGGCAATTTCGGGGTGATCAAAGGCCAACCGCGCCGCAAGATCACGAAGGGCCATCAGCGAAAGCTCGACATGGCGCAATGACCGCTCCGACCGCCACGCTTCGGCGCGGTTGGGGCGCGGGCGATCGAACGTGCCCAACGGGCGACCAAGCCGTGTGTCGGCCGTGAATTCAAGACCCGTGGACAAAGCCTTGAACAGCTCCTGCATGGCTTCGTCCTGTGTTCGGTAGCGGCTGTTCTCGTCGGGCCGGGTCAGGCTGGGGGCATAGCCTTGCCAGTCCTCGGCCATCGCCCGGGCATTGGCATCAATGTCTGCCGAGATCGCCTGAATCAGCGCGCAGCGATATTCCGTGTTGCCCTGGTCTGCAAAGGCGGGATCGAACAGCATCCGTTCGAGCGCAAAGAATCCGCGCCCCGCTATGGATGTCTCGGCATAGGCTTTCGGGTCTTGCACAGCGTTATCCTCGGCCGCGAGATGCTGGGACAGGGCCTTTGAGGTGAACCCTTTCGTATCGGGCCAGAACGCCATGGCAAACGCACGATCGTCGACCTCGGTCGGACCGAACCGCAGGTGGCTGGCGGAAACCCAGCTGTCGAAGGCCGCATCATAAGCCGCGCGCAGCGCCGGTGAGGTCGGATCGCAATCCACCCGTGATGCGCTGACCAGAGCACCGGTTGTTTCCGGCAGTTTGCCGAACCGGGGCAGGATATGTGTCTCCGTCACGTCCATCAGAATCGGTGCATGATCCTGCGCCTGCGTGGCAAGCGGCATCATCAACGCGGCAACAAGGGTAAGAATACGCATGGGTCAGAGGCTCTCCAGAAAACGGATCAGGGCGTCGCGGTCAGTTTTCGGCATTGACACAACTGCATCGCGCGCGGCCTGGGCTTCGCCACCGTGCCACAGTATCGCCTCGAGCAGATTGCGTGCTCGCCCGTCATGCAGAAATTGCGTGTGGCCCGAGACGCGTTCGGTCAGACCTATGCCCCACAGCGGCGGCGTCCGCCATTCGCGACCCGTCGCGCGGGCCTCGGGGCGGTGATCCGCCAGATCTTCGCCCATGTCATGCAGCAGCAGGTCGGTATAAGGCCAGATCAGCTGAAAACTGTGCTCGGGCCGATCTTCCAGCCGGTGGGTGACATGAGCCGGAGTATGACACGATGCGCAGCCAGTGGTGTGAAACACCTCTTTGCCGCGCAGCACGTCGGGATCGTCTACGTCTCGGCGACCGGGCACACCCAGATTTCGGCTGTAGAAATCCACCAGGTCCATGCCCTGCTGATCGATCTCGAACTCGCGGGTATCGGTGTCGCCATGCGGGGCCTCGACGCAGTTCACCTGCAAGTCCGTGCAGTCCCCCTGAGGTGCCGGGTAAAGCGGGCTTGAAATACCGATATCCCCGGCAAAGGCCGCGGCAGATTGCTCCATGACTGTCGGCATGCCTGCCTTGTGCCCAAACCGTCCCATCATGGGCGCACCGTATTCAACAGACCAGACGGTGTTCGGACGGCCCGAGATGCCATTCCCATCCACGTCATCGGGGTCAGCCTTGGCCAGCAGGTCGTCGACCGGGATCGCCTCCAGCAGCCCAAGCCCGATCATCTGCGGTGCGACCCGCGGGCTCAGCATCGCATCGGGGTGCAGCGGGCCATACCCCAGCTCATCCGCCCGATAGGTCGGGCGGCGCAGAGCGGCGGTTTCACCGTCAGAAAGCTCGATGCGGATTTCCTCATACGAAATACTCAGCCGATATTCCGCCGGATGCCCGGCCAGCGCGAAGTCCTGCATCTGCCCGCCATAGTTGGGTTCGGGCAGGGTGGCGATGTAATCATCTATGCCGGCATACCCGTCTTCTGGCGTGTCGGGAATCGAGACCCGAAGAAACATTGAGACCGCGTTGTCATCAGGTCCGTTTGGGGTGTGCCCGCGCCCATCCTTGATGTGGCAACGCTGGCAGGATCGCGCGTTATATAGCGGCCCCAAGCCGTCAGAGGCCAACGTGGATGATGGTGACGAAACCCAGATTTTCTTGAACAACCCGTTGCCGACTTTGAACTCCAACTCCTTTTCGAAGCTCAGGTTGCCTGAGGGTTGTGAAAACGCATCCGCGTCGTTGCGGACGCGGACAGTCGCCGCCCCGGCAGAGAGTTCTTCGAACGGCTGCGACACGCCATAATCCTGCGGGGGCGCGGTCACGGCCGCAATGCGGGCGCGTTCCTCGTCGGTGCGGGGGGTGAAATTCAGATGCAGGTCCCGCAGCTCGGCTGACAGGGAAGGGGTGGCCGCGAGGGCGACCACCGACAAGGCAAGAAGGCTACTCGCCTTCGTCCATTTTCGATGCGTTGAGTTGCGCATAATTGGCTTCGCCGATCCTTTCATACAGGTCGAGCTGCGTTTCGAGGAAGTCGATATGTCCCTCTTCATCGGACATCAACTGTTCGAACAGCGACATGGAGACATAGTCGCCGGCCTCCCGACAATAGTCGCGCGCTTCCTTGTAAAGAGCCCTTGCGTCAATTTCGGCGGCCAGGTCGCATTCCAGCGTTTCCTTCGGTGTCTGACCGATCCGCAATGGGTCCAGCTTCTGAAGGTTGGGGTGGCCTTCCAAAAATATGATCCGTTCGATCAACTTGTCCGCGTGGCCCATCTCTTCGGTGCTTTCCTCGCGGCTTTTCTTGGCCATATGACCAAGCCCCCAGTCTTCCTGCAGGCGGTAATGCAGCCAATACTGGCTTACGGCCGTAAGTTCATGCCGCAGAGATTTGTTCAGATATTCGATGACCTTTGGATCGCCCTTCATCAGCTTTCTCCTGTGTTGCTCCGGCTCGCAATGTGCGGAGTTGCATCGGTACGTCCAGATTACTGGCTGCCTGCATTGTGTCTAGGAACAGCGGCATGCACCCGCCGCAATCCGCCGACTTCCCAAGGGCATGGTAGATTTTGCCGGGGGTGATGATGGTTCGCGGGTCTGCTCTGCGCATCCAGTCAATGGCTGCGCGGATGTCGTGATCGGATATGTTGGTACAGTGGCAGACAATCATTGTTGTTGGCTCGTTTCGCCGCTTCGACGTATGATCAGAACGGTTTGAAGGGGCCGGAAAGAATACCTTTCCGGCCCGCTTGGGGTTAGTGAAATACGGCGTCTGGGTTATCCAGGCTGTCGGAACCTTCAAACGCGACCCCGTCCAGCTCCAGCGCGGTTACGATGCGCTCGATGGTCTTGGTCTGATCGACCAGACCGTTGACGCCGCCCATAATCAGGGCCTCACCGCCTTTGTTGTTGCGCTCAAGCATCTGGTCGTAGGCAAATCCTGCCTCGGCTGTTGTCTTGATCTTGCCCAGGGCCTGCATGGTGGCGGCCAGTTTCGCTTTCATCTCGGTATCCAGCGCCGGATCGGTGGCGATGACCAGATCGGCCACAGACGCGCCCGAAACCGGGGTGCCATCGATGCGGGTATAGCTGCCCAGATAGACGTTCTGAATGCCCAGGCCGTCATAGTAATGGCTGTTATGTGTGTTGTCCGAGAAGCAGTCATGCTCCTCCTCGGGATCGTTCAGCATCAGGCCAAGGCGCATGCGTTCACCGGCTTGCTCACCATACGACAAAGAGCCCATGCCGGTCAGGATCGCGCTGATGCCTTCTGCTTCGTTCTCCATCAAGGCTGCGCGTGCCGCACCGCCGTCTTTCCACTGATCCGCCATCCATGCCAAGTCGCTGACCAGCAGTTCGGTCGCAGCGCTCAGGTATTGCGCACGACGGTCACAATGGCCGCCGGTACAGTCCTCGTCCTGCGCGTAATCGGTGGCCGGGCGGTTGCCGGCACCGGCGCCATGGCCGTTCATGTCCTGGCCCCACAGAAGGAATTCGATGGCGTGATAGCCGGTTGCGACGTTCGCCTCGATACCATCTGCTTCGTGCAACGTGTCACTCAGCAGTTCGGGGGTAATTTCGCCGGCATCAATGGTCTCGCCCGACAGTTGGAAGCTGGGATTGGCGATGACGTTCAGCACAGCAAACTCGTTTTCGTCCGTCGCGCCGCCATAAGCCGCGTCAACATAGTCGATCAAACCTTCATCCAAAGGCCAGGCGTTCACCTTGCCTTCCCAGTCATCAACGATGGCATTGCCGAAGCGATAGACTTCCGTTTGCTGATAAGGGACACGCGCAGCAACCCAGGCCGCGCGCGCCGCGTTCAGCGTTGCGTCCGACGGATCGGCGATCAGTGCGTTGACCGCATCCTGCAACTTTCTGGCTGAAATCAGGCTGTCTTCAAATTTGGCTTCCGCAATATTGGCATAGGTGTTCAGTACATCCACCTTGGTGGGGGCATCACCCGAGATTGCGGTGGTTGCCATGAAAAACGTCAGAGCGCTGGCAGTGGTGAATAACTTGGTCATAGGAGTTTGGTGCTTTCCTGTCAGAACTGTCGGATCGTGCGGGAATACCCCGCGGTTTTCGCGGAGAAATAACTGAGTTATTTAGTCAGTAATGTCAACCTGAGTTTTATTGTCGGATATAGGCGGAGACTATTGAACCCAGCAAGCCTCTCCATATCTGGCGGGCTCCGATCCGAGGGTTAACATTGCGTGGCGGGTGATTCGCGTTAAAATCACTATTGTGATTCTGTTTTAGGCGGTTGTTGGTTAATGAAGTGCTCTGTTCTGGCCTTGTCTCTCTTCCCGGCAGCTCTTGCTGCTCAGGCGACGCAGATCACGTCCACCCATCACCATGGGTCCGGCCAATTGGATATCGTGCTCACAGATACCGATTTTTCGCTGTCCCTCAGGGTTCCAAGCATTGATATCGTCGGGTTCGAGACCCCGGTGGCAAATGACGACGAGCGTACACGAGTCGCCATCGCGATTTCCGAACTGTCCAAGCCGCTGGATCTGTTTGTCGTCCCGTCCGAGGCTGTGTGCTTTACCGTTTCCGCCAATGTTATCCTGACGCATGATATCTCGGGGAATCAGGACACCGCGGGTGAAGGGGTCGCGTCATCCGCGCCGGATGAACATTCGGAATTCCAGGCCGATTACGTTGTTCAATGTCAGAATATGGATGCGCTGAACACAATAGAATTTGCGTATTTCCAGCGGTTCAGCGGGACAAGGAAGCTGAACGTTCGCGTCGGATCAGACGCAGCGACCAGCACTCACGAAATCACCCGTGTCGCGCCTAGTCTGGATGTGGCGCAGATCCGCTAGAGATGGCACTTGGACGCCTGTTTGGCGTTTCAAATGCAGAACCGATGTTGTTGACCCAAGACTACCCCGTCCATGTCCGGGACGCCGCGCGGAAATCGAACACGCCAGATTGAAACCAGAAAAGCTGGTCCCCGGCGCGGGCCTGAAAGCAACAAAGGAACGAAGTCCATCATTTGTAGTTTTGTTGCAATTGGTTATGGTCTTCGTGGGTGCCGGATTTCGCTGAATCAGCAGTCTCGAATTGAGGCAAAGATTAACGAATAAGGGCACAAGAAACTCATGTATGACAAGTTCTCGCAAAACTTATGCCAATATCCAGATCTATTGGTTCATCATCCTGCCGATCTGTTGACTAGTCCGGTTTTAATGAGGGGGTATCTCGGCAGGGTTAGGGGGATGCCCGTTCAGGCCCGTTATGGGCCGATGAAGCGCGGCATCCCCTGCCGTATCGGTCGGGGCAAATCCACCACCAGACAATGTCAGTCGATCTTGTTGCGCTGCGCGTGCGGGGTAACGCCAAAGCTTGACCTGTAGACACGCGAAAAATGGCCCGGGTTTTCAAATCCGCAGGCCACGGCGACCTCGGTGACGGACGCTTCGGTCTGAAGCAACAGTTTTTGGGCGCGCTCCAGCCGCATTTCCATGAAGTACTTCTTGGGTGACGTGTTCAGGTATTTTCCAAACAACCGCTCAAGCTGCCGCGTTGAAATGCCAAGCGTTTCCGCGATGAACGAAGGGGAAACCGGGGTTTCAATACTGCCCTGCATGATGGTGATCGCCTTGGCGAGGTGCGCATTGCGCATACCGTTGCGTGACTGCAGGGAAACCCTTTGTTTGGCCGTGGCATTGCGTACCGCGTTATAGACCATCTGATCCGCCACATCGATGGCCAGTTCCTCGCCGTGATCGCGTTCGATCAGATGCAGCATCAGATCAGCCGTTGCGGTCCCGCCAGATGCGGTAATGTGCTTTTCGTCGGCCACGAACACGCTGCGCACCAGATTGACCTCGGGAAAGGCCTCCATGAACGCGTCGTGGTACTCCCAGTGGATCGCTGCCTGCATTCCGTCAAGAAAACCAGCCTTGGCCAGCACCCATGCCCCCGAGCACAGGGCGCCGATTTTCGTACCGCGCGCGCGTTCGCGGCGCAGGGTTGCAAGCAGAGGGCGTGTGACGTGGTCACGCATGTGAATGCCCGACAGGACAAACAGCTGATCACATTTGGCCAGACCCTGAAGACCGGAATGCACCAGCGTGACGGATCCGTTCGAGCACACGGCCTGCTCGCCATGTTCGGACACAAAAGACCAGCGGTACAGTTCTTCACCACTCACCAGATTGGCGATCCGCAACGGTTCGACCGCGCATGAAAACGCAAGATGCGAAAACTCCTCGACAAGGATGAATGTGATGTGCCGCGTCTGAGGCATGAGCAATACCGTTTGCAAGCTGGGACAACGCCCAAAACATGAGTTTATTTCGCCGGCTTCCATGCTGCACGAATTTTAATTGTATACAAGGTGTATTTTTATGGAATACAAAACTGTGACCGCACGCGATTCGACCACGGACGCCGAACAGAAGGATGAGGCCAAAGCATGAAGGACGAAGCCAAGTCTCGCAAAAGCGCGCTAAGAGAGCACCTGAAAGTGTCCATCCTGACGCTGCGCCTGCGCCCGGGCGCCGATCTGGACGAGGCGCATCTGTCGGACGAATTCGGACTGTCGCGCACGCCGCTGCGCGAGGTGTTTCGTCAGTTGGCTGGCGAGGGTTATCTGGACTTGCGGACAAACCGCAGCGCCCGGGTTTCGGAGATGTCCTACACCACCCTGCGCGACTTCTTCCTTGCCGCGCCGATGGTATACGGAGCGATCCTGCGTTTGGCGGCTTTGAATGCGACGAACGCCCAGATCAATGATTTGAAAGAGGCCCAGCAGGCTTTCAAGGCGGCCCTTCGGTCCGGGTCCGGCGAGGACCGTGCCTTGGCCAACAACCGCTTTCATGACGTGACGGGCGAAATGTCCGGAAATGTCTACCTGCTGCCTTCGTTCAACCGGCTGCTGATCGATCACGCCCGGATCGGTATGACGTTTTATCGGCCACAGACTGGTGAAATGTCGGAAAACCTGTCGCTGGCCAGCCAGCAGCATGACGCGATTATCGCAGCCATCGAGGCGCGCGATGAAGCGGCGGCGGCGCAGCTGGCGGAAGATCACTGGAACCTGTCACGCGATCAGATTGAATTGTTCGTGATGCCTGACGCGCTGGATGTCCCGATGGGCGTCCCGCCCCTTTCGAAACCTGCATGAGGACGGAATGAACCCGATTTTCAAGTTTGAGGGGATCTATACCCCTGTGGTCACGCCTTATCACGACGATGGCAGCGTGAATTGGGACGCCTTGTTCGACGTGATCGAATACCTGATCGAGAATGGCGTGCATGGCCTGATCTCGGGTGGTTCGACCGGCGAGAACTATGCCCAGACTGTGGAAGAACGGCTGGAACTGGCCAGATTCACGCATGAGCAGTTGAAGGGCCGGTTGCCATTGGTGGTTGGCACAGGCGCGATGCTGACGCCGGATTCTATTGCTCTGGCTTCGGGCGCACGTAAGATCGGCGCAGACGCAATCCTGCTGGCCAGTCCGCCATATTCAGTGCCAACCGACCGCGAGAATGCGTTGAACGCGCTGGCTATCGACAGGGCCGCCGATCTGCCTGTGATGCTGTACAACTACCCGCACCGCACCGGTACGATAATGGGCGAAGAGTTCCTTGACCGTGTGGGCCGCAGCCGGAATTTCTGCGGCATCAAGGAAAGCTCGGGCGATATCAACCGGGTGCATTTGCTGGCCCGCGACTATCCACATATCCAACTTGGTTGCGGTATGGATGATCAGGCGCTCGAGTTCTTTGCCTGGGGCGCGCCGTTCTGGGTGTGCGGCGGGTCGAACTTCCTGCCTGCTGAACACGTGGCTCTGTATCGGGCCTGCGTGGTTGAAGGCAATTTCGCGAAAGGTCGCCGGATCATGTCCGCGATGATGCCGCTGATGCGGGTGTTGGAACAGGGTGGAAAGTTCATCCAGACCATCAAGCATGGCGTTACCATGAACGGGATTGACCCGGGCGCGATGCGGCCTCCGCTAAAAGGTCTGAACAAGGATGACAAGCGCGCGCTGGAACAGGTGACCCGTGTGCTCAAGAAGACAATCGCTGACATTGTGGCTGAGGGGTGAGAGATATGGATCTGCTGACACAGGACGAATACAAATCCATCGCCGCAGGCCTGAACCTGCCGACCGGGGCGTTCATCGACGGGGCATTCCGCCCGTCGATCACGGGTGAAACCTTTGAGACAGTGAACCCGGCTACGGGCGGCAAGCTGGCGGATATCGCATCCTGCGGTGCAGCGGATGTCGACTTTGCGGTCGAAAAGGCGCGTGAAGCGTTTGACGATGGGCGCTGGAGCAAAATGCACCCGTCCGAGCGTAAGGATGTGCTGATCCGGCTCTGCAAGTTGATGACCCTCAACGCCCGTGAACTGGCGGTGATGGAAAGTATCGACAGCGGCAAGACCATCTATGATTGCGAAACCGTGGACGTACCCGAAACCATCCACTGTCTGAAATGGCATGCCGAAGCGATCGACAAGATTTACGATCAGGTCTCACCAGCCAGTGACGACCATATCGCCATGGTCGTGCGTGAACCCATTGGCGTTGTAGGGTTGGTCCTGCCGTGGAACTTCCCACTGCTGATGCTGGCGTGGAAGATAGGACCTGCCTTGGCGGCGGGATGTTCAGTGGTTGTGAAACCCGCGGCTGAAACCACGCTGACCGCGCTGCGCCTGGCCGAACTGGCAATGGAGGCCGGCCTTCCCCGCGGCGTACTGAACATCGTACCGGGCGGAGGGGCCGATGTGGGCGAACCCATCGGGCGGCACATGGATATCGACATGGTTTCCTTCACCGGCTCGACGGTGACGGGCAAGCGGTTCCTGACCTATTCGGCGGAAAGCAACGCCAAGGAGGTGGTGCTTGAGATGGGCGGCAAGAACCCCGCCATCGTCATGGACGATGCCGAAAACCTCGACCGGGTGGCGGCGCATGTGGTGAATGGTGCGTTCTGGAACATGGGCGAGAACTGCTCGGCCTCGTCGCGCCTGATCGTGCATAAAGACGTGAAAGCCGAACTGCTGAAACGCATCGCGCATCACGCCAAACAGTGGAACATCGGTGACCCGCTGGACCCTGAAACCCGCATGGGCGCGCTGGTCAGCGAAGGGCATTACAACAAGGTCTGCAGATACCTCGATCAGGCTGAAAACGTGGTGATCGGCGGTAAGGCGGACAAGGGGTTTGTCGAGGCTACCGTCGTCGAAGTGCCGGGCAATGACACCGTGCTGGCCCGAGAGGAGATCTTTGGCCCGGTCCTGTCCGTAATTGAAGTCTCGGGCTTTGACGAAGCGATCAGGATTGCCAATGACACTGACTACGGCTTGTGTGCCTCGATCTTCACCGCCAACGCCAAGCGGGCCATTCGCGGTGCGCGAGCCATTCGGGCAGGGACTGTTACGGTAAACAGTTTCGGCGAAGGCGACATCACCACGCCGTTTGGCGGCTACAAGCAATCGGGCTTTGGCGGTCGCGACAATTCGATCCATGCGCATGATCAGTACACCCAGCTGAAAACCATCTGGATTGATCTTTCCGACGACGCCGACGAGGCCGTCGATTGACGCGCTTTGAGGCCAAAAGACTGCCCCGGCAGACGGGCCCGGCGGGATGGAATGCCATCCTGCCGCCCCAGGAGCCCCTGCCAGAGCTCGAACAGAACCTGACCGCCGACGTCACCATTGTCGGTGGTGGGTTTGCCGGGCTGACGACGGCGCGGCGGTTGCAACAGCTGGACCCCTCGTTAAAGATCGCTCTATTGGAAGCGGGTAGATTTGCGGATGGTTCGGCGGGGCGGAACTCGGGGTTCATGATCGACCTGCCGCATGATCTGGCCTCGGACAACTACGCAGGCGATGGGTTGGAAGCGGACCGCGCCGCCATTGCACTGAACCGTAAGGCCATCGCATTCGCAACCGAGGTCGCCGCCGATTGCGACCTGCCGCAAGAGATGTTCGATCCTTGCGGCAAACACAATGCAGCCGCCACAAAGGCAGGAGACGCCCATAACCGCGCCTTTGCCGGGCATCTGACCAAACTGGGTGAGCCGCATACGCTGTATGACCAAAAGCAGATGCAAGAGATCACGGGCAGCCCGCATTATGTTTCGGGGCTTTTTGCGCCGGGGACGGTCATGATCCAGCCGGCAGCTTATGTGCGGGCGCTTTCGAACCGCCTGGCCGACCAGATTGACGTGTTTGAAAACTCTCCTGTCACCAGCTTTGAAAAGCAGGGCACAGGCTGGATCGTCAGCACCGACAAGGCCAGGGTCAGCACCGGGCGGATCATCCTGGCCAACAATGGCCATCTGGAAAGCTTCGGGTTCTACCAGAGGCAGTTGATGCATATCTGCCTCTACGCCTCGATTACGGCCCCGCTGACCGAGGCGCAGATCAAGACACTGGGCGGACAACCGCGCTGGTCGGTGACCCCGGCGGATCCGATGGGCACCTCGGTCCGGCGCATTTCGGGCAGCTACGGGGATCGCATTCTGATCCGTACCGGATCCAGTTTTCACCCGACGATCGAAACCAGCCGGATGCGGTTGCGCAATGCCGGCTGGGTGCATGACCGCAAGTTCCGGGAACGCTTTCCAAATCTGTCGGATGTGCAGATGGAACATCGCTGGGCCGGGATGCTGTGCCTCAGCCGCAACGGATCCGCGGCGTTTGGCGAATTGGAGGAGGGCGTGTTCTCGGCCTGCTGTCAGAATGGCCTGGGCATCGCCCGGGGCACTTTGCAAGGCATGGGCATCGCGGAACTGCTGATGCAGGGCGGATCAGAGATCGCGGATCACTTTCTGGCGCAGCCGGACCTTCCGCGATTGCCGCCCGAGCCCTTCGCCTCGCTTGGGGCGAACAGCTATTTGATCTGGAAAGAGTGGCGATCTGGTAAGGAGTGAGGTCAAGGCAAGCTCAGCTTGGCCATGCGTCCACCATCTATCGTAAAGACCTGCCCGGTGATGAAACCCGCATCCCCAGACGCCATAAACGCGACGAGCGCGGCAACTTCTTCAGGCCGCCCTGTTCGGGCCACCGGGTGGATCTTGGCGATGTCGCGACGGAACGCGGACGGGTCGGACATGGCTCGATGAAATCCTCGTTCAACTCGGTATCGATCCATCCCGGCGCAACAGCGTTACAGCGGATACCCCCGGCCCCGTGATCCACGGCAACGGCGCGGGTCAGGCCGTGCAGCCCTGCCTTTGATGTGCAATAGGCGGCGTGACCGGGATTGCTGTCCAAGCCTTCGATGGATCCGATGTTGACGATCGTGCCCTTGGTGTCGCGCAGATACGGCAGCGCAGCTTTGATCATCAGAAAAGGGGGTGGTCAGGTTCACCGTCAGAGTGCGGTGCCAGTCCTCAAGACTCATCCCCTCGACCGAGGCTTTCTGCATCATGCCGGCGTTGTTGACCAGCACGTCAAGACGCCCGGCCAGGTCAGTCACTTTGCTGACTACCTGCGCGGGGCTGTCGGTAAGGGTGAAATCCGCAACGACGCCGTAGAATTCCGTGTCCTCGCCTCGTTGGGCAGTGAAGACCTGCGCCCCTTCGTCCTGCAAACGTTGGGCGATGGCCCGGCCAATGCCGCTGCGCCCACCCGTGCCCCCGCATTGTGCAGGCGTTGAACGATTGACGCCCCGATGCCACTGGTTGCGCCAGTGACCAAAGCCGATTTTCCATTCAGGTTCATAAGGTCATCCATTGCTGGACCGATGCGACAGCTGCTCCGATCAGGCCTTCAACAGGTACCACGCCCAGCCCCGGCCCGATTGGCAGTTCGATATGCCCGCCTTTGATTTAGATACCGTTTTCGGGATCGTAGTTGCCTTCGATATATATGGCGCAGCCAGCCAGATACCTTCCAGCAGGTCGGGCCGAACGGTTGCACCGTTATCCGCGGCGGTTTTGACCAGCGTGAAATCCAGCGCCCGGACCTTGGCATTTGCCATGGTTTAGGGTCCGTTTTTGACCGGTAGGTCGTGGCTGTGGATGTGCAGTTCGGCAATCTTCACCTTGTGTACTTGACCTGACCGAAAAAAAGGCCCACCCGAAATGCGGGCGGGCCAGTAAGGGGAGTGTATATCAGTATGTCTGGTTCAACTCATCCGCCGCCGGGATTTCCCTTTCACGGCGGGCGATATAGTCCAGAAGCGCTTCGTTCCGGGCTTCGTCCAGTTTGGGTTCTTGGTATTCGGCCAGCAATTTCCGTGCATGTTTCAGGGCGCGTTCAGTGATTTCAATTTCACCTTCGGCGACCCATTGTTCGATCGAGTTGTTGTCGAACAGTTCCGGCATGAAGAACGCGGTCTGGAAGTTGTCCTGCGTGTGCGGATGACCCAGATAATGCCCGCCGGGCCCCACATCCGGAATCGCTGCCAAAGCCTCATCGAAGTCGTGCCATTTCGGCCCTTCAGCCATGCGGTAAGCCATCGCGCATTGTTCCGCATCCACGACGAACTTGGCGACCGAGCAATGCATGCCAGCCTCGTTCCAGCCTGCCGAATGCCAGATATAATTGGCCCCGGCGTGAATGACCGCGCTCAGCGTCGTGGCGGATTCGTAGCCTGCCTGCGCGTCAAAGGTCTTGGCCCCGCCCAGCGTGTTCGAGGTGCGCCACGGAACATCGTAAAAGCGCGCCATCTGACCGATCATGAAGTTCATCAGGCTGATCTCGGGCGTGCCGGCCATGGGTGCTCCGGATTTCATCGAAACGGTCGACAGGTAATGCCCCCAGATCGCAGGGCAGCCCTTGCGGATCACCTGCGTATAGGCCAGCGCCGACAGCGCCTCGGCAGTCAGCTGTGCCACGGTCGTGGGCACCGATGCCGGGGTGTTCGCGCCACCCAGAACAAAGGGCGAGCACAGAACCGGCTGATTGCGGCGGCAGAAGGCCCGCATCGCACCCAGCATGGTTTCGTCCCAGACCAGCGGGCTGTTGCCGTTGCAGTTGCCGGTGGTGACCGGATGATTGTCAATGAAACCTTCACCGAACAGGATATCGCACATATCCATCACATCCTCGGCGTTCCTGGGCGAGGTGGTCATACCCATGAAGGTCTTGTCCGAATATTTCATCGACGAATAGGTGATGCGCAGATGCCGCTGGCTGATCGGGTGATCATAGGGCTCGACAATGTGATGGGCCGAGCTGTGCAGCGCGGGCATCATGTGCGATAGCTTGTGGAACATCGCCAGATCATCCAGCGTCGGGTTGCGGCGCACATCGTCCAGATCGCGTAGGAATGGCGCCCCGGTCATCGGTACGAAGATCGCGTGCTTGCCCCCCAGCGCCAGGTTCTTTTTCGGATCGCGCGCGTGATAGGTGAACTGCGCCGGAATGCTCGAGATTAGGTCGCGCACCATGTGGCGATCCAGAAAAACCAGCTCTCCATCAACCTTGGCTCCGGCTTTTTTCCAGTCTTCCAGCGCGACGGGGTCGCGGAACTGAACACCGACGTTCTCCAGAATGTCCATCGCCGCATTGTCGATGCGCTCAACCTGGGTCGCGTCCATGACCTCGCACAGCGGGATGCCTCGGGTCAGGCCCGGCAGCATGTCAAAGTTCGGAGCGGAGCGTTTGGCACGGCGGGCAGAACGTCCGCCGGAACGCGTGGCAGTGCGAGTGGTCAAGGGGCAATCCTCCAATTTTGAAACAAACTGACGGATTCGCGGCGCGCCCACCTCTCTGATTGCGATATGTGCTTGCAAGAAGCGACAAAGGTTAAGCCAATCCATTTTTTCATCCATTTGTAACGAAAGGACGCCCGGTCATTTTCCCCTGTGTGACCTACTTCACAGCCAATCAAGTGCATACATCTGCAACAGATAAACGTAAGGTTGATTCTGAAGGCACTCACTCATGCACCACAAAACAGAGATGCTGATCGTCGGCGCCGGGTTTGCCGGGCTGACGATGGCGCTTGAGGCCCGCAAACGCGGTATCAAGGATATCGCGATTTTGGAAAAGGCCGATGATATCGGGGGGACATGGCGCGAAAACACCTATCCCGGTGTCGCCTGTGATGTGCCATCGCATCTGTATTCTATGGCGACCCACCTCAACCCGCATTGGAGCCGCGCGTATGCCGGTGGCGCAGAAATACAGGCTTATCTGCAAAAGGTCGCGCGTCAGGAAGGGTTGTATGACCTGTGCCACTTCGGGCAGGAGCTGAAATCGGCCAGGTGGGATGGAACGCGCTGGCAAGTTGAAACGATGGATGGTCAGCACTGGTCGGCCCGGTTTCTGGTCTCGGCCATTGGTGCACTTCATTATCCCAGCATTCCGGAAATCCCCGGCGCAGACAGGTTTCCCGGCCCCAGTTTCCACTCCGCCGAATGGAATCACGATGTCGATCTGACCGGCAAGAGCGTTGCGGTCGTCGGTACCGGGGCGTCCGCTGTTCAGTTTGTACCCGAAATCGCCGGAATTGCAGGTCACGTCACGATCTTTCAGCGCAGTGCGCCTTACGTGATGCCGCGCCCGGACGGCCCGATTGCGCCCTGGGTGCGCAGCCTTTACGCCCGGTTTCCCATTTTGCCGCGCATTCGGCGCAAGTTGATATTCATGATCTTCGAATTTCGCCACCGCGTGTTTCGCGGTGAGGAACGTGCGGTGAATTTTGCCTTGAAAATGTGGCGAAAGGCATTGGAGCGCGCCATCACCGATCCGGCCGAACAACGGGTTCTGACCCCCGACTACCGGATCGGCTGCAAACGAATCCTGAGCTCGAACGATTGGTACCCGACCCTGGCCCGCGACAATGTCAGCGTTGTTCCGAAAGGCGTCGCCCGAATTGAAGGTGACACAGTCATCGCGGCGGATGGCACCCAGACCAAGGCGGATGCCTTGATCTGGGGCACGGGGTTTCACGTAACCGACGTGGTCGAGCGTCTGGACATCACCGGCACAGACGGGCTGACGTTGCGCTCAGCCTGGTCGGATGGCATGTGCGCGCATCTGGGTACCGCAATTGCGGGTTTCCCCAATTTCTTCCTCCTTCTGGGGCCGCATACCGGGCTGGGGCATAACTCGGTCGTGCTGATGATCGAGGCCCAGGTTGGCCATATTGGCCGGGTCCTGAGCGAGATGCAGCACAAGGGTCTGTCCGCGATTACTCCTGACGCAGCCAGACAGGCGGCGTTCACACGGGAAATGCACGACCGCCACTCGGACGGCGTCTGGCAGGCCGGGGGCTGTTCATCGTGGTACATGGATGCGGAAGGGCGGAACACGACCCTTTGGCCCGGCACGGTTGCCGAGTTCCAGAAACGCATGGCACAATCGGGGTTGGAACAATACAGACCCGCCGCCCTTGGCAATGGAGAAAGTTGAATGACAACTGTTCTGATCGTGATCGCCGTCTTTGCCGTGGCCCTGTTTGTCACGAACCTGTGGACCCGGAGGATAACACGCCACGGTCTTGAAACCGTGCCACAGCTGGGTCAGATCACACCCGTTCGCGGCGGCAGCATTCACTATGTGGAAAGGGGAAACCCCGACGCACAGACCATCGTCATGATCCATGGCCTGGCCGGGCAGTTGCAGCACTTTACCTATGCGCTGGTGGATCTTCTGGCCGACGACTACCACGTTATCGCGCTGGACCGGCCGGGATGCGGGTATTCAACGCGCGATACGGCCGAGCTGGCGCAATTGCCCCACCAGGCTGGCATGATTGCTGAGTTTCTGGACAAAAAAGGCGTGGACCGGGCCGTTCTGGTCGGCCACTCGCTGGGGGGCGCGGTTTCATTGGCGATGGCACTGGACCATCCGGCCCGAATTGCCGGGCTGGCGCTGCTGGCACCGCTGACTCACAAACTGCCCGAAACCCCGGCGATCTTCAAACCGCTCGAGATCCGCTCCGAATGGCTGCGCAGTCTGATCGGCAACACGCTCGCCGTTCCTCTGGCGTCCAAAACCGCGCCGCACACGCTGGGCGCAGCGTTTGACCCGGAGACCCCGCCGGATGACTTTCTGGACCGGGCAGGCGGCGCGCTTGGCCTGCGGCCTTCGGCCTTTATCACAGCGTCTCAGGATGTTGTCGGTGTCGACACCAGCATCAACGCGCAGGTCGCACGCTATCCGGATCTGACTGTCCCCGGGGGCATCTTGTATGGCCGTCAGGACGCAATACTGTCCCCGCCGCTGCATGGGCCAACAATGACCGATTTCGGACTGAGCTATGAAGAGCTGGAAGAGTTCGGTCACATGATTCCGATTACTGAGCCCGAAATCTGCGCTGCCTTCATCCGCAGGATGACGGGCGCAACCACATCCCCCCGGATGTCCTTGCAGAACAAGCCATCTGGGCACGCGTGAAAGAAATCTTCGGGCTGGTTGATTTCCCTCTTGACCCTCCCGGGCCCCTCGCTTACATCGCCTCTCACTCAAGGCGGAGTAGCTCAGTTGGTTAGAGCAGCGGAATCATAATCCGCGTGTCGGGGGTTCAAGTCCCTCCTCCGCTACCACCCACCTGAAATAAAGCAATGGATTGTAAACAGGAATGACGTCCTGTGCGGAGCTTGCCCGGCATCTTTTCCACTGTTTGACAGTCCACAACCAAATCGAGGTCAACGCCCGGATAACAGCGTCACGGTATGGATCGACCTGCACGCAGGTACCTTTCCAGGTCGCTGGCCGGTTTCAGCAACTTGTGGTCAATTGGAGGGGTAGCCGCGTTTCCGAACCTCTTCGATAGCCGCAGAAAACCCATAAAGTGAGAACGTAAAACTGCGTTTGACGGTTGGAGAAGCCGCAAAGTAATACTCCACCTTTCCGAATTCTGAGTTCAACAATTCTTTCGTCAGCCCGATGTTGACTTGGCAATATTGTGGAGCGCAAAACTGGTATGCGTACTTTCGACTGAACCTGCCATCAAGTGTCACAACCACTCCATTGTTCAAGTCCGTTGTTGCAGGCAACTGCAAAACGAGCCCGGCTACAACCTCGCTGTTGTCTATCGGGATACCAATTATGTTCGCGATGTTCTTGCCGTGGTACTTGATGCCTTGGATCGTCGAACACTCTGACTTGGACGTGTCGCAGTAGATGTCCCAAACACCTGCTTTGGCAACTTTCTTCTCCCGTGCTTCCGCCTGGCTGGCGGTATGGAAAATGGATGCGGCAATAAGAAAAATTCTCAGCATCGAAGCCCTCAAAAACAGATTAACTGGTCTCTTTCAGTAACGCTGGGGTTGTGTTTCTGCCAGCCTTTAGTGAGGGAAAGATGCCCGGGTTATAAACCTCGATACAGCCTGAAGGAAAAAACTGAAATCGGGTTCGCGTGCCATGATGTCATCTCCGTTGTTTGGGTTGGCTTGCTAACGCCCTCCCGAGGGGCCGAACGTGACAAGATTCTACTTAAGGAGAAGATCGAAAATTCCGTCCCTGAGAAGGGTCGGTTTGAGGATCGTATGGAATTCGCCCTGCGATTTCTATCAAGTCCTTGGAAAATATATAAAAATGGTGACTTTTCTATGCGCCAAACCGTCCTTCGGTTGGTGTTTACTGAGCCAATAAATACTGTCAAAACGGTTTGTATGGAGCTCCCGAATTTTCACTCACTTTCAGATACTTAAGGGATATCTCGGGGCAAAAAAGCGAGATGGTGCTGCTGGAGAGAATTGAACTCTCGACCTCTCCCTTACCAAGGGAGTGCTCTACCTCTGAGCTACAGCAGCGCTGTGGGCGGGTGATTAGACTCAAACGAAACGCGGCGCAAGGGTGTCTGGACGGTTTTTTTCGCCTCCTGTAGAGAAAGATCATGACGGAAAAAAATTCACCCAAAAAACAAGGCAAATCCGGGGATGCGCGCGAAGAGCGGCTGAAAACGGCGTTGAAGGCCAATATGGCGCGGCGCAAGGCGCAAGCCAAGGCGCGGGCGGCCTCCGGGGACAAACCTGACAAGGACGAGGGATAAGAGCAGATGGATTCGATTCTGGTGACGGGCAACGGCCCGCTGAACGGTCAAATACCGATTGCGGGGGCCAAGAACGCGTGTCTGACACTGATGCCTGCGACTTTGCTGAGCGAAGAACCGCTGACGCTGACCAACGCGCCACGCCTCAGCGACATCAAGACCATGACGGCTCTGCTGCAATCGCTGGGGGCCGAGGTGTCGTCGCTGCAGGATGGTCAGGTGATCGCGATGTCGAGCCACAACCTGACCAGCCAAACGGCAGATTATGACATCGTGCGCAAGATGCGTGCTTCGAATCTGGTGCTGGGTCCTTTGCTTGCGCGATTTGGACAAGCGGTCGTTTCTCTGCCCGGTGGCTGCGCGATCGGAGCCCGTCCGATGGACCTGCACATGGAGGGGCTTGAAGCGCTGGGTGCCGAGATCGAGCTGAAGGACGGTTATCTGCACGCCAGGGCTCCGGGTGGGCTGAAAGGCGCGGTGCATGAGATGCGCTTTGCCTCAGTCGGGGCCACTGAAAACATCGTCATGGCGGCAACGCTGGCCAAGGGCACCACGGTTCTGAAGAACGCGGCGCGCGAGCCCGAGATTGTCGATCTGGTCGAATGCCTGCGAAAGATGGGTGCACAGATTTCAGGTGAGGGCAGCTCGACCATAGAAATTCAGGGCGTCGACCGGCTGCACGGTGCCACACATCAGGTTGTCACCGACCGGATTGAACTGGGCACCTATATGCTGGCCCCGGCGATTTGCGGCGGCGAGGTCGAGCTGCTGGGCGGGCGCATGTCGCTGGTCGACTCCTTTGCCGCCAAACTCGACGCGGCGGGTGTCAGTGTCACCGAAACCCAAAACGGCTTGAAAGTGGCCCGCAAGAATGGCCGCGTGCAAGCCGTGGATGTGGTTACGGAACCTTTCCCGGGTTTCCCGACCGACCTGCAGGCGCAGATGATGGCGCTGATGTGCACCGCCGAAGGAGTTTCGGTTTTGGAAGAACGTATTTTCGAAAACCGTTTCATGCATGCCCCGGAACTTGTGCGCATGGGCGCGAATATCGAAGTGCATGGCGGCACCGCCACCGTCACGGGTGTCGAAACGCTGAAAGGTGCCCGGGTGATGGCGACAGATCTGCGGGCTTCGGTGTCGCTGATCCTTGCCGGATTGGCGGCTGAAGGCGAGACAACGGTAAGCCGGGTCTATCATTTGGACCGCGGATATGAGCATGTGGTGCGCAAGCTGGAAGGCGTGGGTGCAAAAATCGAACGGATCAAGGGCGAATGACGGACGCAAGTTTTGAAGACGGGCGCGAAGCCCCGCTGAATCTGGGGGCCGAGGATGCAGATGATCTGAAGGTGATCTCGACCCTAGCCCAGGACGCGGTTTTTCCTGTGACCGAGATGAAATGGCAACCGTCGAAGCGCCGCTTCGGCTTGTTGCTGAATCGCTTTCGCTGGGAAGACAAGGATGCCGCCGCCCGTCGTGACCGCCCGTTTGAACGGGTGCAGTCGGTTCTGGTCTTCGATTCCGTTCTGTCCGTGGCCAGTCAGGGCATTGATCGCGGCGAGAAGGACATGGTCATGTCCCTGCTGTCCGTCGAATTCGAACCCGGCGAGGATGGCGCGGGCCAGGTCTTGCTGACACTGGCGGGTGATGGCGCGATCCGCCTGACGGTCGAGGCGTTGGAAGCCACGCTAAAAGACGTCACGCGCCCGTATCAGGCCCCATCCGGCCGGGCCCCGCAACACCCCGAATAGATGCAAAACAAGCGTGGCATTTCTCAGGCGTTTTTGAAGGTGCACGATGGCATCGTATTGCGCCCGGCCACGGTATTCGATGTGTTTAACGTAAGCCGGGTGCTGATCCGGTCGATCACTCAGCTTTGCGTGGCCGATCACAACAACGATCCCGACTATCTAAAACAGTGGACCGCGAACAAAGACCCGGCGACCATCCGGGGCTGGTTCAAGCCGGGATCCCAGATCTGGCTGGCCGAGCGTGAAGGGCAGGTGGCTGCGGTCGGAGGATTGTTCGAAACCGGCAAGATCACCTTGCTCTATGTTGACCCGGATCACGCGGGCAGCGGGGTGGGGGCCGCACTGCTCAACCGGCTGGAGCGGCAACTGGTCGCGTGCGGCTGTTCCGAGGCGCATCTTGTTGGCACCCGGACTGCGCGCGAGTTCTATCTGCGCCACGGCTGGCAGGTCACGGGGCAATGCAGTGACCGTCAGGACCTGTCCTGCTTTGCCATGCGCAAATCGCTGCACCCCGCGGGCTGAGGGTTGAGGCCGCGCCCCGTGGGCGATATGTCCCGTGGCGCAACGCCCGGAGTGCCAGACCATGCCCGTTTTCCTCGACGCCACATCGCCCGATTTCGAAGCCGCCTTCCAGACCCTTCTGTCTGCCAAGCGCGAAGACAGTCCGGATGTGGATGCAGTTGTGGCGCAGATCATCGACGATGTACGCAACCGGGGCGACGCGGCAGTCATCGAACTGACCGCGAAATTCGACCGGCTGGAGCTGACGCCCGAAACGCTGGCCTTCAGCGCGCAGGAGATTTCAGATGCGGTGGCGCAAGTCGGGTCCGAAGACCGCGCGGCGCTGGAGCTGGCCGCCGGCCGGATCCGGGCCTATCACGAACGGCAGATGCCCGAGGATCACCAATGGACTGACGCGGCGGGCGTAACGCTGGGCTGGCGCTGGTCTGCGGTCTCTGCTGCGGGGTTGTATGTGCCCGGCGGGCTGGCCTCTTACCCGTCCTCGGTTTTGATGAATGCCATTCCGGCCAAGGTGGCGGGCGTGGACCGGCTAGCCATCGTGGTGCCCACGCCGGACGGGAAGGTGAATCCGCTGGTGCTGCTGGCGGCACAATTGTCGGGCGTGGACGAAGTGTATCGCATCGGCGGAGCGCAGGCCGTGGCGGCGCTGGCCTATGGCACCGACACCATCGCACCGGTCGACAAGATCACCGGCCCGGGCAATGCCTTTGTGGCGGCAGCCAAGCGGCGCGTCTTTGGCAAGGTCGGCATCGACATGATTGCGGGCCCCTCGGAAATCCTGGTCATTGCCGACAAGGACAATGACCCGGACTGGATCGCACTGGACCTGCTCAGCCAGGCCGAACATGATGAAAGCGCGCAATCGATCCTGATCACCGACGACGCCGCATTTGGCCACAGCGTTGCCAAGGCTGTCGAAAAGCGCCTCGAAACCCTGCAACGCCGCGTCATCGCCGGGGCCAGCTGGCGCGACTTTGGCGCCATCATCACAGTACGCGATCTGGACGAGGCCGCGGCGCTTTCCAACCGTATCGCCCCGGAGCATCTGGAGCTTTGCGTCGCGGACCCGGTCGCGCTGAGCGAAAAGACCATCCACGCCGGGGCAATCTTTCTAGGCCAATACACCCCCGAAGCCATCGGTGATTATGTCGGCGGCCCCAACCACGTGCTTCCAACGGCCCGGTCCGCCCGGTTCTCGTCCGGGCTCAGCGTGATGGATTTCCTCAAACGCACGACACTCAGCCAAATGACCCCCAAAGCCCTGCGCGCGATCGGTCCCGCCGCTGAACAGCTGGCGCAATCGGAAAGCCTCGAGGCGCACGGCCTTTCGGTCACGGCGCGCCTGAACCGCCTGAATGGCTGAAATGACGTAAAGACCGGGCATGTATGGCGCTTCTCTGCGTTGCCGACGGAATGCCGTTGTTATAGGTCTGTGCTGACACAAGGATAGTTGCCGTAAAGATGACCCGTATTTCGCATATCGAACTGGATGACCGAAACCTGCCGCCTCCGACCCCCGAGATCGAGCAGGAACGCAAGGTTGCCATCTATGATCTGCTGGAAGATAACAGCTTTTCGCTGCCCAAACGGGATGACCGTGTCGCACCTGATGGGCCTTACCACGTGCAGCTGTCGATCCGCGACAAACGGCTGGTCTTTGATATCGAGACGGAAGAGGCCGAAAAAGCCGCTGAATTTCACCTGTCGCTTGGCCCGTTCCGGCAGGTGGTCAAGGATTACTTCCAGATCTGTGAAAGCTATTTCGACGCGGTCAAGACCCTGCCGCCGAGCCAGATCGAGACCATCGACATGGCCCGCCGCGGCATCCACAACGAAGGCAGCCGCGTTCTACAAGAACGGCTGGAGGGAAAAGCAGAAGTGGATACTGATACGGCCCGACGCCTGTTCACGCTGATCTGCGTGCTACATTTCGGGGGCTGACGGGTGAAGCCTCTGCCGCAGTCGGTCCTGTTCTGTTGCGACCATAACTCGGTTCGATCTCCGATGGCCGAGGGGCTGATGAAGAAATTTTACGGCACTGGTACCTATGTTCAGTCCGCTGGCGTGCACAACGATCTGGAAATCGACGGGTTCTGTATCGCGGCATGCCACGAAGTGGGTGTCGAACTGTCCCGCCACCGCTCGCGCTCCTTTGACGAGATGCAGGAATGGGGCGACGATCTCAGCTCGTTTGACCTGATCGTGGCGCTGTCACCCGCCAGTCAGCGTCAGGCGCTGGAACTGACCCGGGTTTTTCACCTCGATGTCGATTATTGGCCAATAATGGACCCTACCGGGATGGGCGAGACCCGCGAACAAAAGCTACATCACTACCGACAGACCCGCGATCAGATCATCAAACATCTGAAAGATCGCTGGGGCGAACCTACGGAGTGACCATGAACCAGACCGTTAAAACCTATTTCGAAGCCTTCAATGCCGGTGACGTGGATGCCATGCTGGCCTGCCTGTCAGATGACGTGGCCCATCACGTGAACGAAGGCCAGATCCGCACTGGCAAGGAAAAGTTCGCCGCGTTCTGCGCCCATATGAACCGCTGCTACAAAGAGAACCTGACCGACATCATTGTGTTCGAAGCGCAGGGCGGCACCCGCGCGGCGGCTGAGTTTATTGTCAACGGGACTTATCTGGTAACGGACGAAGGCCTGCCTGACGCGCATGGTCAGACTTACCGCCTGCCTGCCGGGTCGTTCTTTGACCTCAAAGACGGCAAGATCACCCGCGTCACCACGTTCTACAATCTTGCCGACTGGACCAATCAGGTCTCGAATGGCTAAAGTCACCGTCGTCCGCCCCCTGACAGGGGAGGCGCTGGAGCCCGCTCTGGATGACGTTGCCCGCCTGCGGATCAAGGTGTTTCATGACTGGCCGTATCTCTATGACGGCGACCTCGAATATGAGCGGAAATACCTGCAATCCTACCGCGACAGCGACAAGGCCATTGTGGTCGGCGCCTTCGACAAGGACCGCCTGATCGGCGCGTCAACCGGCGCGCCCCTGATCGACCACGCCGAAGATTTCGCTGCGGCCTTCGAGGGCAGAGGCCTTGATCTGAACGACATATTCTATTGCGCGGAATCGGTGCTGTTGCCCGAGTACAGGGGGCAGGGTGTCGGTCACAGGTTCTTCGACGAACGCGAGGCCCACGCCCGCACGCTGGGCTTCACCAAATGCGCCTTCTGCGGTGTGCAACGCCCCGCCGATCACCCGATGCGGCCCAACAATTACCGCCCGCTGGACTCTTTCTGGCGCGCACGAGGATATGCGCCTTTGCCCGGCGCGATCGCGCAGTTTTCGTGGAAAGACATCGGGGAAGAGGGTGAGACGCTGAAGCCGTTGCAGTTCTGGATCCGGGATCTCTGAACGCCAAGCGCAGAAAAAAACCTCGAATCGTGGTATTGATAGGTTTTCTGTGGGGGAAGTGCAATGAAACGCTATGTTATCGAACGCGATCTTCCGGGTGTCGGTTCCATGTCCGGTGAGGAACTGTGCGGCGCATCTGCGAAGTCGAACGAAGCGCTGGCTCAAATACCCGGCGTGCAGTGGGAGCATTCCTATGTTGCCGGTGACAAGACCTTTTGCATCTATCTGGCCGAGAGTGAGGACGCGATCCACAAGCACGCCGAGCTCAGCGGGTTTCCGGCCAACACGATCACCGAAGTGACCACGATCATCGATCCGACGACCGCAGGGTAATTGGGCTGTACTCCGGTCTGTGTCCCCGACTAAGGTCATGCGAATTTGATCGCACGGGGACGCTGCCATGAAAGTCGCAACCGCCGCTTATAACCTCGACTGGCTCGACAGCTGGGCACAATACGAAGATAAGCTGAACCGCTGGGTGTCCCAGGCCGCAGGGCAGGGGGCCGAGTTGCTGGTCTTCCCTGAATACGGCGCGATGGAGCTCTCGACCCTGGACGGCGCCGAGGTTGCCGGTGATCTGGAGCGTTCCATCCGGGCCGTCTCCGACCGGATGGAAGATGTACAAAACCTGCACACCCGCCTCGCCAGGGCGTACAAAACCTACATTCTGGGCGCATCTGCTCCGGTTGTGGATGGTCCCGGTCGTCCGGTGAACCGCGCCGCATTTTACGCCCCGGATGGCAGTTGCGATCATCAGGACAAACAGATCATGACCCGGTTCGAACGCGAGCAATGGGCCATTGCACCCGGCGGTCCGCTGAAACTATTTGACACAGCGCTGGGCAAAATCGGTGTTTTGATCTGTTATGACAGCGAGTTCCCCCTGCTGGGCCGCGCACTGAGTGAGGCAGACCTGATCCTTGTCCCGTCCTGTACCGAAGCGCTTTCGGGCTACTGGCGCGTGCGGATAGGCGCGATGTCAAGAGCGTTGGAAAATCAATGCGTTACAGTTATGGCTTCGCTGGTCGGAAACAACGAGTGGTCCGAGGCGGTGGATATGAACACCGGAACAGGCGGTGTGTTCGGCCCGCCCGATAAAGGTTTCCCGGCCACCGGTGTGCTGGCCGAAGGCGCATTGAACCAGCCCGGCTGGACCTATGCAGACGTCGACCTGTCAGCCATCGCCGAGGTTCGCGCCGACGGCCACGTGCTGAACCGAACCCATTGGCAAGAACAGGCCCCCCGAGTCGAATCGGTCACAATATCCGCCCTTTAGGCGATTCCGCCCTTGAAATAAGGCCGGAATAGGCTCATTTAAGCGCACATCCCCGCAGATTCTGCGGGTGCAACGTAATGATGGAGACAACATGGCCAAGGAAGATACGCTCGAATTTCCCGGTGTCGTGAAGGAACTCCTGCCTAATGCGACGTTTCGGGTCGAGCTGGAAAACGGCCATGAGATCATCGCACATACGGCAGGCAAGATGCGTAAGAACCGCATCCGTGTTCTGGCCGGCGATAAGGTTCAGGTCGAGATGACCCCATATGATCTGACCAAGGGTCGGATCAACTACCGCTTCAAGTAACGCCTGCCGCAATGGCGTTTATTCTCGGATCGGGCAGCCCAAGACGGCTGGACCTGCTGGCTCAGCTTGGCGTGCAGCCAGACGCCATCCGCCCACCTGACATCGATGAAACGCCCTTGAAGGGCGAGCTTCCGGTTCCGTATTGCAACCGCATCACGCGTCAAAAAGTGCAGGCGGTTCAGTCGGATAGAGACGACGTTACCCTCTGTGCAGATACCACCGTGGCCTTGGGGCGCCGGATACTGGGAAAACCCGAGGACGCGGGACAGGCGGCGGAATTTCTGCATTCCCTGTCTGGTCGCCGTCACCGCGTGATCACTTCGGTTGCGGTCCGGCGCGGAGACCGAGTGCTACAGCGTGATGTCGTCTCACAGGTCAAGGTCAAACGCCTGTCGGATGTCGAGATAAACGCCTATCTGGCGACCGGAGACTGGCGCGGCAAGGCAGGTGCCTATGCCATTCAGGGTCCCGCAGGGGCTTTCATTCCATGGATTTCGGGGTCGTTTACCGGCATCGTCGGTCTGCCCCTGTCCGAGACCGCGGCCTTGCTACAAGGCATCGGCTATCCACTGTATCGCGAGGCATCATGAAAGGTCGCACCATTGTTCTGGACCACATCCAAGGCCGCGAAGCGGCTGCGCTGATGGTCGACGGCAAGCTGGATGACTTCCTGATCGCCGCAGACGCACCCGCGCCCGGCACGATCTACCGCGCCCGCGCTGATCGCCCGGTCAAGGGGCAGGGAGGAATGTTCCTGACCACGCCCGATGGTCCGGCTTTCCTGCGACAAGTCAAGGGTCTGGCCCCTGGCGTCTTGCTGTTGGTGCAGGTCAGCGGGTTTGCTGAGCCCGGCAAAGCCATCCCGGTGAGCAATCGCATCCTTTTTAAAAGTCGCTATGCCATTGTCACGCCGGATGCCCCGGGCCTGAACATTTCGCGCAGTATCAAGGACGAGGACATACGTGACAAATTGCTTGAAATCGCCCATGAACACATGGGTGATAGCGCCTATGGTCTGATCCTCCGTTCCTGTTGTACAGGAGCAGATGCCGAGGATATCTCGGAAGATATCTCAGCCATGTTGGCGCAGGCCGAGCAGGTGATGAGTGACGATGGGTCCGAGCCAGAACTGCTCAGCGAAGGTGACAGCCCTCATATCCTTGCCTGGCGCGACTGGACTGACCCGGCCGAAGTCGTGACCCAGACGGGCGGTTTCGAAACCCACGGCGTTTTGGATGCACTGGATACGGTACGCGGAACGTCCGAGCCTTTGCCGAGCGGAGGGCACCTTTACATCGAACCCACGCGCGCACTGGTCGCCGTGGATGTGAACACCGGAGCGGACACGTCAATGGCCGCGGGCACCAAAGCCAATTTTGCCTGCGCCAAGATGCTGCCCCGGGCTTTGCGCGTGCGTGGGCTGGCGGGGCAGATTACGCTGGACCTCGCTCCCATGCCAAAGAAGGATCGCCGCGGGTTTGAATCCGCTTTACGTGCCGCGTTCAGATCAGACCCGGACGAGACGATTCTTGTCGGCTGGACTCCACTGGGCCATTTTGAGTTGCAGCGAAAACGTGGCCGCGTTCCCGTGATGGAGATTCTGAAATGAGCTGCCCGATTTGTGGAGGGGAGACCGCGCAGAAATTTCGCCCGTTCTGTTCCAGACGGTGTGCAGATATTGATTTGGCCAAGTGGCTGAACGGTTCTTATTCGGTTCCATCGCAGCGCGAAGAGGACCTAGAAGCCGAGGTTGACACGCCGGACTCCACGCCCGGGCGACCGCATTGAAAAAATGTGAAAAAGCCTCTGGACACCGCTGGTAGCAAGTCATAGAAGGCCCCCACCCAACGACAAACGTCGTTCCCGTGCCCGGGTAGCTCAGGGGTAGAGCAGTGGATTGAAAATCCTCGTGTCGGTGGTTCGATTCCGCCCCCGGGCACCATTTATACTTTCAGCAGCATCCAGCACTGTCCGATATTTTCGGTAACGCCATGATTTTGCTGCATTCTGAGTCCAGCGTCGTTCAGGTGATTCCGGGGGCAGCCAGACAATCTGGGGGTATTTCCGGGGGTATTTTCAAAACCACATTAATTCGATTCCTGTTCCCATGCCGTTGACCGATACAGCCATCCGAAACACCGCAAGCCGCGAAAAACCTTACAAAATATTCGATGGGGGCGGTTTGCACCTGCTGATCAATCCCGGCGGGTCCAGGCTCTGGCGGCTCAAGTACCGGTTTGGGGGTAGAGAAAAGCTCCTGTCTCTGGGTCCTTACCCGCTCGTCAGCCTCAAACTTGCACGCGAAAAACGTGATGCCGCGAAGTTGCTTTTGCTGGAAGACAAAGACCCGGGAGAGGAGCGGAAACTGGCACGGATTGAGGCCGAACGGGAACGCGCAGTGACCTTTGGCGTCGTGGCCCGGGAGTATGTAGCAAAGCTGGAAAAAGAAGGGCGGGCGCCTGCTACTCTGAAGAAGCTGAACTGGCTCATCAGTCAGACTGCGCCGATGCTTTCAGAACGCCCTGTTGCGCAGATAGAGACCCCGGATGTTCTGCGCCTGCTGCGGCAGGTTGAGAGCAAAGGAACCTATGAAACAACCAGTCGGCTCAGGAGCACGATCGGGTCAGTGTTCCGCTATGCAATTGCGACCGGGCGCGCGCATAAGGATCCTACAGAGGCACTTAAGGGCGCGCTTATCCGTCCGCAGGTGCGTTCCAGATCAGCGATACTTGATCCGAAAGAACTTGGCCTGCTTCTGAACCGGATCGATGCTTTCTCGGGTCAGCCTGCGACAAAACATGCGCTGCATCTGCTTGCCCTTCTGGCCCCGCGCCCCGGAGAGCTCAGACTGGCGACATGGGATGAATTTGAGTGTCAGGAGGCGACATGGCGTGTCCCGGCGGAACGAATGAAAATGCGCCGCCCTCACCGTGTTCCGTTGCCGCAGCAGGCGCTGGATCAGCTGAAAGAACTGCACCGGCATACGGGAACAAGTGATTATCTGTTTCCCTCCGCACGCTCCTGGAAGAAACCCATGTCGGAAAACACTCTGAACGCTGCACTCCGACGGATGGGGTACTCGTCCGATCAGATAACCGCACACGGCTTCAGGGCAACGTTCAGCACCTTCGCAAACGAAAGCGGTCTGTGGGCTGCAGACGCGGTTGAACGTGCTCTGGCTCATGTTGAGGGCAACGACGTGCGACGCGCCTATGTGCGGGGAGAACACTGGGAGGAACGGGTGAGAATGGCAGACTGGTGGGCGGGTGAGTTAAGCAGAATGAAAGAGGCGGCTCAGGATGACCGGTGAAGTGTTAAAATCTGAAAAGTTAATTCCCCTTAGTCAGGAATCGATCGGGTGGCGAAGACTTCTGACCTTTGTTGATGTGAAGAACATCATCGTTAAAACAGAGCTCCCTCTTCTGGATGAAGTCGCCGAGAAAAGTTTTCAACATTGGCTAAACAACTCAGTTGAATGGACGATCAGAGAGCAACTGACTGCACGCCTGGATTGGGATCAGGTTAAAAAGGTCAGTGATGTCCTTGAGATCTATCGGGGGTTCTCCAGTAGCTTTCTGTATAATGAAGACCCTCCACCCCCGCTTCCGCACGCATGGGCCGTTGAAGCAGAGAAGTGGGTGGCTGATGCGCAGAGTGTTCTGAAGCATCGTAGTTCTGGTGGTGCCCGGCCAAACGCTGAAAAATGGGTCTTCTATCCCCGGGCGATTGGTCTTTTTCACGCGGCTTTTGGTGTAGAACCAGATGCGGTCGTTTCCCGAAAGTCAAAGGGGAGTCGGGGATCTGTGTTTCGATTTTTGAGTGCAACTACAGAGATTGTGAACGAGAGGATAGAAGAGCGGAGCTTCTCTGTTTCGGTGCCGGACGACCTCAGGGCGATGGCACTTTGGCACCCCGTACAAGATGGCACATTCAGGAAGCGACTTAAGGCTGTTCTTGAAATGAAGATGAGTCTGGGTCCGGAACCAGGTTGCGTCGAATATCATCCGATCACCGGGAAAATGGATCCGCAGGTCGCTGGATTTGAAGGCCCGGCCTGGAGAATTTTCTCAGAAGAGTTCCGGGATGTTTTGTCAGGTCATGGAAATTAAAGAGGAAAATACCTCCGGATTTTTGGCAGGTTTGTTCCCGTGAAATGCGCAAAGGTTTCTGTCAGCCTTTAGTAGCCGGTACGACGTTTTGTCGGCCACTTCAGGAAAGGACAGAAAATGCAACAGGATACAACGCCCTGGCAGAACGTGCAGCCCACCGGGCGTTTACTTCGGCCCGCAGAGGTTGTTGAAAAAGTCGGACTGTCGCGCAGTCAGATTTATCAGATGATTTCCGAAGGACGCTTTCCGCCGTTCATAAAACTGAGTGACCGGGCTTCCGCCATGCCAGAATCCTGGTTGAGCGCGTTTGTGGAAAGCTGTGCACGGGCCAGCATCGGGCATGGAGACAAAACATGAGTACTATGAACCCGATGCATCCTGACGACATGGCGAAATTTTATTTCAACACGCTCGAAGACCTGCGCTGGGCGAGGATCGTAGAACTGAACGGGATGGGTGTGGATGAGCGAACTGCGGATTTGTTCGCGCGACTGGAAATCGAGAAAAAGAAGCAGCTCTCGAGGATTGTTGGTCCTCAGCGAGCCTTGCTCTCAAATCTTGTTCACGAATTTGAAGGAAAGCACTCCTGGTACTGTTCTGTTCGGTACGAAGCGCCGCCGGAAGGCTTTTGGGACAGGTTGTTCGGTGGCTTTCGTGATTGAGCCGATAGCATAGAACGGCTGGGGCCGACTTTCTCCGGCCTCGCCGTACTCTTTCTTAAACTTGTGGTTTCGGCCTCTGGTTTCGTCCAGTTCCACGACCCTTTTGCGGTTCGCGTTGCGACCGGAGAATTAGACAGGAAAGACAAATGCAGGGATCCACAGTCAGTTCTGCCGGTCGAACAAAATCCGTCAATGAAAAAGCTGCGTTACAGCTTGTTGAGTCCGGATACAAAATATTCCCGTGCAACCCCAACAATAAAGCGCCGCAATACGGCGTGAAATGGAAACAGGTTGCCACTTCTGATGTGAGACAGATTGAGGCCTGGTGGACAAAATGGCCTGAGGCGCTTCCCGGACTGCCGACCGGATCAGTCAATGGAGTAGCAGTCGTCGACCTCGACGTGCGGGAGCACAAAGACGGAGTCGCCGCGTATCTGGATCTTGGTCTTGATCCCGAAGACGCAGCAATGGTTGTTCGGACCGCCGGCGGCGGTAAGCATCTCTATTTCGAAAACGCGAATGGTATCCGAAACTCGACGACCAGCGCCGGTATAGATGTTCGTGGAGAGGGGGGCTATGTCATTGCTCCGGGCGCAGTCAGCAAAACCGGTTCTTATACGGTGGAAAAAGGTGACCCAAGGGTTGCTCAGCTGCTCCTGACCGCCTTCCCGCAGGCGCTCACACGATCTTTCAGCAGTTCACAGAACGGTAGTCATTGTCAGTATAAGGTGACGGAGCTTGCGGTAGCACTCTTCAGGATCCCGAATGACTTGCCGTATGCTCAGTGGGTAAGAATTCTGATGGCTGTTCATCATGCGACGGCCGGATCCAGGTCCGGGCTCAGTCTCGTACAGGCCTGGAGTGCTGACTACACCGGCTACGACTCTAAGGAAGTAGCAAGGAAGTGGCGTAGTTTCGGAAAAGCAGATGCTCCTGCTGTGACTGCTGATACGCTGTTTGCAGAAGCGAGAAACTTTGGCTGGCTGGCAGTTTCGGCAAACGATTTTGATGACGACCCGGAAGAGTTGCCAAGCATCGAATTCCTGCTCGGTGACGAGGCCTCAAAGTCAGCTGATACCGGTGGGCTTACGTTTCTCACCCCTGACCAATGTGCTGATCTGCCCATCCGTGACTACGTCATCAAGATGTTGATCGCACCCGGGCAGATAGGATGCATCTTTGGTGAGCCCGGGGCTGGCAAATCTCTGTTTGCTCCGCGGCTTGGCTACGCTGTCGCTCGTGGAGAGGATGTCTTTGGTTTGCGAACTAAGCAGGGGCAGGTGTTCTACATCGCTTGCGAGGATGAAGATGGTATGGCCGGCCGCGTCGCGGCTCTCTGTGGTGATCTTGGCGTAACAGATGGTTTTCAACTGGTTCAGGGTTGCGGAGATCTGTTTTCGCGAGGTCAGGTAGAGGGAAAGGGCAGCCCTGACCTGGAGGCTCTGGTGAAACAGGTCAGATTGGTCCGGCCTTCCCTTATTGTGATCGACACACTTGCCATGGCAATGCCCGGACTGGAGGAGAATGACGCGGCAGGTATGAACCGCGTTGTGCAGATAGGAAAACGCCTGGCACAAAATGGGGCGGCGGTCATCTTTGTTCATCACGGAACCAAAGCTGAGGGCAATACACCCAGGGGGCACTCAGTATTTAACGGAGCCCTGGACTTTTCAATAATGGTCAGGACTGCCGACCGGAACGGAATTGTTCGGGGCAAAATCCGCAAGAACCGAAACGGATCACCTGACCTCGACTTTGCTTTCAGAATCGGTTCTCGCCACCTTGGCTACGACATAGACAGCGAACCCGTGGACGCACCGATCTGTCTGCCGTGCTGCCCAAGTGATCCCGAGGGCAATCCGATGCTCACGTCCGCTGAAGCGGCGGCTTTCACGCTTTACATGGAAATGTCGGACGGAGTTGAGCTGAACGTAACTGACTGGCGAAAGGCCGCTACTGATGGTTTGAGCGTTTCAGGCAGTGATAACCGCGCCAGCAGACAAAAGGCGGTATCCAGAGCTCTTTCAGGGCTTGTGAAGAAAAGGAGGATTGCTGTCGAGAACGGTTTGATGTTCGTTCCACGGATAGTGGAAAACGATGATTGGGATGACATCGAAGAGGATCAGGATAGTGCAGGAGACTGAGCGGACATTAAGACAAAGTCTGCTGATTGTCCTGTCTGTCTGAAGGAAGCCGGCCCCTCGCATGACGGACAGACAGGACACCTCCCTTTAGGGGTGTCCCTGTTGTCAGGTCTGCGGGGCATCTGCAGAGCAGGATTACGACGGAGTTATCGCTCAACAAACGGGTCCCTCCGGTAGTCAAACGCTAACCGTGGTCAGCGCAGAGCTCGGCTTTTGAGAGTTTTCCTTCCAGCCTAAGAGACACCCGTTTGCAGGTGTTTCGCTGACGTCTCCGTGGTGTCGCCTGACAGCAGAATAAGATGTTCGTTTTGTTAACGTCCCGGACCTGTTCCGAATTGCTGTAGCGTGCTATTTCTCACGGGAAGCTCGCATACGACGGCAATAGAAATGTGCTGTCGCAAAGCACAGGCAATTGGTGGCAAAAGCCTGGATCAGGTGTGCGTTAACGAGAAATCCACCAAATGTGCTCACAATGTTCTTGCGACTAGGGTGGCTCCCAGCCATAATGACAGAAAAATTCCCAGCGAAGCGAGCAGAGATGACGGACTTTGAGATCCTTCTCAGGAAGGCGGGCTATTCGGTACCCCAGGCAGCAGAACACCTCGACTATTCTGAGAGCCACATTTATCGCTGGGTCAGAGGTGAAGAAAAACCCAGGGACGGTGTCATTCGTTTGCTGGAGTTGGAAGTCGATCGGCGGAGCCCACCGAAAAACAAAGGTGGCTTCACCTTTATCGATCTGTTTGCAGGGATTGGTGGCTTGCGCAAAGCTATGGAGGGCGCAGGTGGGCGATGTGTGTTTACCTCCGAATGGGATAAATTCGCCCAACAGACCTATCTTGCGAACTTTCCCGACAACCGGCCGATCGCGGGCGATATCCGGGAGGTGGATGCAGCAGCAATCCCTGAGCATGACGTCCTGGTGGCGGGTTTCCCCTGTCAGCCTTTTTCAATTGCAGGTGTTTCAAAGAAGAATGCGCTTGGCCGGCGACACGGCTTTGATGACGAGACACAGGGCACGTTATTTTTTGAAGTTCTAAGAATCCTGATGGCGCACCGCCCGGCAGCTTTCCTGTTGGAAAACGTCAAGAATCTCAGAAGCCACGATCGGGGCCGGACGTTTGAGGTGATCAAACGCAAGTTAGAGGATGAGCTTGGGTACAAGCTTCAGACACGGGTAATTGATGCGGCACACTATGTGCCCCAGCATCGCGAGCGGATCGTAATGGTCGGGTTCCGGGAAGACGTGCCATTCTCGTTTGATGATATCGATCTGCCAAGACGGGGTCGTTTTGTGATGGGGGACATTCTTCATCCGGAGAATGGTCTGGAGGTACCGGAGCGTCACTACACGGTGGGTGCCAAGGCTGTCGTCAGCGATAAATATACCCTGAGCGACAAGCTTTGGCAGTACTTGCAAAATTATGCGGCTAAGCACCGCGCAAAAGGTAACGGGTTTGGGTTTGGTTTGGTGCAGGGAGACAGCATATCCCGGACCCTATCCGCTCGCTACTACAAGGATGGCTCAGAGATTCTTGTCAATAGGGGCGAGGGCCGGAATCCGAGGCGCCTGACGCCACGGGAATGTGCCCGCCTGATGGGATACGACGAAGACTTTCGGATACCGGTGTCAGACACTCAGGCTTACAAACAGTTCGGAAACTCTGTGGCTGTGCCGGTATTCTCAGATGTTGCGCGCCTTATGAGGCCACATATCCTGAGTTTGACGAATTACAGGGCGGAAGCGGCTATCCAAGTTGGTTGACATTCATGACATCAAGACGCGTAGCCGGAACATGGCGGCGATACGTGGGTCAGATACGAAACCGGAAATGATAATCCGCCGTGCACTTCATGCACGCGGCTTCCGTTTTCGGCTGCATAACAAAAGCCTTTCCGGAAAGCCTGACCTGACTTTACGCAAACATCGCGCGGTCATCTTTGTGAACGGGTGTTTTTGGCATGGGCATGGATGCAGCCTTTTCAAGTGGCCTGGGACTCGGGAAGAGTTCTGGAGAAAAAAAATCTCTGGAAATATGGAGCGAGATCGCAAAACGTATTCAGCACTAGGTGAGGCTGGGTGGCGCATTGCGTTGGTCTGGGAATGTGCGGTTAAAGGAAAACGGCGACTGCCCTTGGAGGAAACAATGGATCGTCTGGTTCAATGGCTGCAATCGGAGAAAGAAATGTTAAGCATCAGCGGAGAGGAAACATGACGCTGATCCGATTGCGGGTATACCCTTCATAGTTGTAGCTTCGAATTATCAATTATTTCCGACAGGTTAGAATAACAGATGATAGATCTGACAAACCCACCTGATGCTCCTCGCCTGATACACGGCCTGCGAGACACGGGCTATGATTTCAATACCGCTGCGGCCGACATCGTAGATAACTCAATCGCAGCTCACGCTTCGAACATTAACATCCAAGTGGAGCTCACTCCCGAAGGCAGGAAGTTTGTTTACTTCGGGGATGATGGCGATGGTATGAACTTCGACGAGCTTTATGATGCTATGCGTTATGGTGCGAAAGCACGACCGAACCTCGCCAGCCTCGGAAAGTTCGGGCTGGGTCTGAAAACAGCGTCAAGCTCGGTCTGCTTGCGGTTTACAGTTATATCGAGGCGTGATCCTGCAGACGAGCTGGCGAAACTGACCTGGGATCTTCTCCATGTTTCTGAAGTGAACTCCTGGGATATGTTAAAGGAAGACATTACCGCGGACGAGCATGAAGCATTTGAAGAATATTGCGGTGATACTGGTACCCTGGTGATTTGGTCGAATTGCGATCGACTGCTGCAAAGAAACTACGAAGAACCGGGGGGAGCGAAAGAGAAGGCCGCGGTGAAGCGTGTAGCAGAAAATCTCGCTTCTCATTTGTCACTGGTTCACAATCGTTTTCTGGATCCCGACGATGCAACGGTTCCGAATGTGTCGATCTTTGTAAATGGTGACAACCTCGAAGGATGGAACCCGTTTTATCCTGAAGGGTCAGAGCAGGTTCTTGGGCCAAAGCAGCAAAAACTGGAGTGCATTCTGGAAGATGGCTCCGTTGAAACAGCAATACTGAAAGCCTGGATTCTACCCCACAGCAGCGATTGCACCGACGAGCAAAAAAGAAAAATCCGACATTCTAACAAAGGTCAGGGTTTTTACGTCTTCAGAGAAAACCGGCTGATACAAACCGGCGGGTGGCTTGGAATCCATGGCTGGGGCGCGATGGAGCCACACATGTCTTTGCTTCGGGTAGAACTCGACTTCTCCCATGAGCTCGATGAAGCGTTCAGAGTAGATGTGAAAAAGTCTCGTATTTTGCTTGATCCTGCTCTTGAGACACGGGTCAAATCACTGATCACTCCGGTCAGAAGAGAAGCCGATGCCAGAAACCGCAGGATTTCAAAGGCGGCTACTGCAAAACGCGGGATCGACCACTCCAGTTCAAACAAGAGTGTTCAGAATTCCCCTAATGTTAAAAAACCATCAGTGGTTTCTGCAAACGTCGAAGGCGGTACCGCAGTCGTATCCAACACGTTTGGTCCGACAATCAAGTTGAAAGCTCCGGTTCAGAACGATGTAAACGCAGAGAGCGTCTACATTGAAGCAGTAGAGGATATGCACTCTGGCGGGTTGTGGGAGCCGGCACTGAGAAGTTCAACGGACAAAGACCACGTCGTCTCGGTCAGGATCAATAAGTTCCACGACTTTTATCAGAAGATTTATCTCAGAGCTAAAGACTCCGGCTACTCCGTTGAAGGTATGGACTTGCTGTTGTGGGCTCTGGCCACGGCTGAGCTGGATCACAAAAACCCGGAGCTCGAAGCTGTTTTCGAAGACTTTCGCGAAGAAGTTGCACTTAATCTGAAGCGGTTACTAAGAGAAGTGTCATTGCCGGCGGATCACGAATTGGGCGACGCGCAATCAGAACTAGATGTTTAACGACAAAGCAGAACTCGTCAGAAGAACTCTGGCCGTCGGGACCGGTGCTGAAATCAGCCTAAAGTCCGACAAGTCAGGACTTCAGACATCTCTCCAGATCTGGTTTGCGGACCTGGGCCGGCGTAATGGGCCAGTTGTGTCATTGGGGCCCTCTGGCTTGCGCCGGCACCGCGTTGTGCTGAGCTTCGGATCTGCATCTGAGGCAGTTATTTTGCAGATGAATCAAGCGGATAACGAAGCCAAAAAACTTGCATTCAGCCTGACGGGAAGTATCGGATCAGAAATTGACCTCTATTTTCCGGAAGGGATGACCTCAGAGAACTGGGCGGTTGATGATATCAGCTTTTCAATTACGGCTGAGAGACGAGGGATAAACTCCGTCGTTGACGATGGAGAGGTCTCCCGAACCTGTGAAGAAATTGTTGTGCCCATATTGGCCGCAGTAGCTGAACTAATTGGATATGATGAGGTGCCTCCGGACGTTGAGCGCGGCGACGCCGAAATCTTCGAAGGCGCAGTATCTCTGAGTACCGTCAAACGAAGAGAGCGCAATCCAAGAAACCGTCTTCTGGCAATTCGTCTTCATGGGCATCGTTGCGGAATATGCGGCATGGATCCGCGAGAAACCTACGGCGAGGCAGGTGAGGTCATTGAAGTGCACCACCTTCAGCCACTGGCGAGCTTGGATAAGCCAAGTCCTTACGATCCGGTATCGGACCTGATCCCATTGTGTCCGACATGTCATCGCGTCGTGCACACACGTCGTCCGGTTCCCTGGACCCCAAGTGAGGTTTCGGAGATGATGGCCGATGAAGAAGACTGACGTATCAGCATTTCCGAATGACTTCTTTACTCTGAAAGAAAATCCTCCGGCCGGGTTCACTTTGTCCGAACGTGTCGGAGACCCGACTTTGCTAATTGAAAAGTCGGGCATTAGCTACAAGGCGAGCCTCCTGGGCCGGCGTAAGGTGAAAGGAGAAATTGTCTCCGGACTGGCGCCTTCGCTCAAGCACAACTGGTATGTTGAAGGAAGTGTTATTCGGCCCCTACCTCACGACCTGGCAGAGACCATTAAGCGCCTTTTCCCCGAATATGATCTTGAAGATCTTTCGTTCCCTGAAGTTCTGGCTTTGCGGCGGTTTTCTCAGGATCTCATCTCGGTAGAACTCGAAGATGAAGTTCTCAAACCTGCTCGCGATCAGGCTGGAGCGTATCCTGTTGAAGCTTCGATCCCGGGCTTAGATGCGACGTTGTTCGGATACCAGGCCACCGGAGTAGCCTGGATGAGGGAAACGCTTTCCCACACTGGTGGGTTGATCCTTGCAGACGAAATGGGCTTGGGCAAAACAATACAGATTATTTCACTTCTGTTGCTCGACCCGCCTACAGAGACTGCACCGGCTCTAATTGTGTGTCCAACGAGCCTCATTGCAAACTGGCGCAGAGAAATCCATACATTCGCACCGGAACTGTCCGTTATGGTCCACAGGGGGGCTCATCGGGCGGGGATTTTTCGAGATCTTCAGGTGGCGCAGGTTGTGATCACTACCTATGAAACTGCAGTGAACGACATCTCAATTATCAGCGCTTTTGAGTGGGGTTGGGTGATTTGCGATGAGGCACAGGCTCTTAAGAATCCGGCATCGGCCCGAAGGAGTGAGCTGGCGTCAGTTCCGCGTAAGCGGTGTATCCCAATGACCGGAACGCCGGTTGAGAATAGCCTTTTAGATCTCTGGTCGATTTCCGACTTCGCAATACCTGGACTACTTGGGACGCAGTCAGAATTTGAAGTGGAATTTCCGGATGGGGTGGCCGCGGCTAAGGAGCTCAATAAAATCACTGAACCAATAATATTGAGAAGACTTGTAGGCGACGTTGCAGGTGACCTGCCTGAACGCGTGGACATTGATCTTCCGATAGAATTAGGTAATTCACTTGCTGCCGAGTATGAACGTATCAGGTCCGAGACACTTGAAAAATATCCGTCTGCCGGCGCTCTTGTTGCCACGGGTCAGCTTCAGATGTTTTGTGCTCATCCTTGGTTGCGATCGCAGACTTCATTTGCCGAGCTATACGAGGAAAACGCACAGATCGACTGGGGCAGTTCCGAAGCTCTTGTAACACCGAAGTTGGAGCGAACTGTCGCACTGATACAGGAGGCGTTCTCCAACGGTCGCAAGGTTTTGGTTTTCGCTTCTTACAACCGGTGTGGAGACCTGATCAGGCAAGCTCTCCAACCCGCATCCGAAGTTTTCTGGTCCGCAATTAATGGTTCGACCTTGCAAGAGGATCGTCAGATTATTGTTGACGATTACACTGCCCACGACGGCCCTGCTTGCCTCATTCTGAATCCGAAAGCTGCCGGCGCAGGCTTAAACATCACTGCTGCAACTGTAGTTATCCATTATACACAAGTTTGGAATCCCGCCTTAGAAGCTCAGGCCAGTGCCAGAGCACATAGAAGAGGGCAAACCGAACCGGTGACAGTGTACCGGTTATACTATGAGGACACAGTTGAAGCTGTGATGTTGGAACGCTCCAGGTGGAAGAGGGAACTGGGGAATGAAGCTATACCGATAGCAACGCGAGACGATTTTGACCTGAAGCGCGCGCTGGAAATTACACCGGACAGAACAAATGACTGAAAAAACATTCACCAAACAACTGACGGCAAATGATACCGGGGAGTCAGGTGCCCATCAGGCGGGCATTCACGTTCCCAAAGGAGAAAAGGAACTGATAGCATTTCTTCCCAAGTTAGACCCGAGTGTTAAGAACCCGGATGCTTGGCTCAGCTGCGTTGACGTGGATGGTGGAGAATGGTCGTTCAGATATGTTTTTTACAACAACAAATTTCATGATCCGAAGGGTACGAGGGATGAGTACCGAATTACGCACATGACAAAGTTTTTTAAAGCTTTTGGGGCTACTGAAGGTGACTGTTTTAGGATTTCCGCCCAAGATGGGGATTTTCGATATAGAATTGATGTCGTTCCTTCAACCTTGGAACGAGACACTGAAGAACCTGGGAAAATCAAGCTTACGGGTTGGAGGCGTTTACACTAGTAGTGGCGCAGGGACTGCTGGTTAGTCGTGCGCAATATAGAACAGCGCAAAAACGCACCTGGGCTTGATACTAGGCGACTCAGGAAATACTGACCGTTTATGCGTTTAAGACGTTGCATCGAGCAGAATTGAGATACTGAGCATCCTAAATATGGCAAATACGGCTGAAGACTACCTACGCGACGACTGCCGAGCGCTGAAACAAATCAATCCTGAATTTGAGAGTGAGTTCGCGGACAGCCATATGTGTTGGTTCGATGTGCTTCCTGTGAACAAAAAGGAACTTTTGGCAGCTCTCAAAGAACGCTTCGATTGTGATGCACTGCAAATGGGTCACCCCGCTCCTTACGATGAGTACGTTGTTTACGATCACCGCCGCTTTGGAGCTCCAAGCTTGGTCTTCGGAGCAATTGCTATCAAGCGCAAGGCTGAGCGCGATCGTCGTGACAAAGAGGGGTGAGAGATTTGCGTGTGATCGTTGTTACTGACGAGTCCGGCGATCCCAGTTTCAAGTTGGACGAAGGTTTATCCTAGGTCTTTTACCTATCTTGGGCGTGTTCAGGGTCTAGGCCGCCTCCGAGAATGCGGGAGATGAAATTGCCGTTCCGTTAGGATCTGATTGAGTGAAACCGGAGTGGAAGTTCTCAAAATACGTGATGTTCGCATATCGCCTTCCTTGGAGCTGCTGCAGCCAGGGGCTTCCCATGTCGGTCTGTCGCAGTACCTACAGCGCAGATTGGCTCGCACTACCAGTGCACCAAACACGACGTTTCTAAAACTTCTTAATAAAAATAAGTTCGAACACGATGACGGTTTACTCACGGGTGCAAAGGTCGTGCTCGAAGGTTCGGGCGACAGTCAATTTCGGAAAGTTCTGGTCGCGTAAATGAGGCGCGAGCGTCCTAATTATACGACAAAGAAGTTCGATTTCAGAAACTCTCGTAAACTCCCGCCTGTTCTGCTGGCAGCATGAGTTCCGATACCGCAGCGCCCTCGCGTTCCTGTAGATGCTGCTGACATGCCAGATGGAGCACAGTTTTAGAAGGGGCTGTATGCTTCGGCAATGAAGTACAGGGAAGACCCTGTTTCAAGAAAAACGCTTGTAAGATGCGGATGAGCGCGAAATCTGGCTCTTTCCAGAAGAGTTGCAACTCACCACACAAGAAATGAAATCACTTCTCACTGGTTCTATGGGGTGATCGGGTGTTCAAAGTATAAAGTCCGACAGAACGGACATTCACATAAAACGTGTCTTCGCCTTTCATTCTGCCTAGCATAGTCAATTGCCGAACACGCGGGCCCAGCTTGTACGCGAGCGCCCTGTAAATATAGTGCAGATCGACACATCAGAGGTTTATAAATGACAGAGATTTTTATCAGTCACGCTGTTGCGGACCAAGCGCTTGCTGACAAATTCGTTTCCTTCCTAAAGGAAGCCATCGGTGTACCTGCAAAGTCAATTTTTTGCTCTAGTGTTGAGGGCCAGGGTATCCCCCTTGGCAATGACTTCAATGACTATATGAAGAAACAAATTCAGAACCCAAAGCTGGTTATTTTGTTAATGACCCCGAGGTACATGGAAAGCTGGTTCTGCCTGATGGAACTGGGCGCAACTTGGGCAAAATCCTTGAAAGCACTGCCGATTGTGGTGCCGCCTATAAGCTTTAACGCCGTATCCAGCACTCTAGGATTGAAGCAGGGTTGGTCCATCAATGAGCACTCAAAACTAATTGATTTGCGCGATATGGTTATTGCGACTGAGATTGAACTCGAACTGAGGACGGAACACGATTGGGACAAGAAACGTGCATCCTGGAAAGTGGATGTCAAGAAGGTGCTGAAGAAGCTTTCTCCTGCGACCAATGTGTCTGCTTCTGACCACGCCAAGGTGGAACAGAAACTGATAGAAACTCAAGATGAGCTAGAAAACCTGCAGGAAGTCTACGGGGAGGCCACCGACTTGATTGAAGAATTAAAGGCCGCAAAGGATCGTGTGGAAGTTAACGACATTATTTCTAGTAAAACTGGAATAGCCCCTGAGACCAAGTTCCGGCAGCTAATGGATCAAATCTCAGATCTACAGCCCAAAGTAAGCACTCAGTTTTATCAAAATATTATCATGGACCATTATGGCAAATCCGCACCAGTTGATTGGTATGATAACGATCAGAAACGAGATGGCGAGAATGCTGTCCAGTACAATCTGATGGAGATCGATGAGCCCCACAAGTACCTGTGGAGAGAGAAGAAGCTAAGAAAGGTTGCCTTAGCGCTCGATGCTTTGGACAGTTTTCTTGAAAGTGATGAAGCATCATCATTTGTGCAGGCGCGTGAGAGTACCGGATACACAATGGATACTGGCGACTTGGAGTTTTGGGAAGAGAATTTGGGCTAGTATTGTTGGATATTCCTCCAACTACTAAAAAAGCACACTTCTGTGCGCATGACCATTTGCTGCACAAGCTTGACTAGCAGGAGTGTGACCGACACAGTAGTTTTCTCTGCCCCCCGTTCTCTGGGTGCAATACTGGATCAGTGTTTACTTTTCCTCACTGGCGCCAAAGGCTACTTTCCAGTTGGGTTAGAGAGCACCAATGCACTTGCAAACAAACTGGACCAATCAAAAGGCAACTGGCGCTTAACTACAAACCGTGACGTCATCTAGTTTGGTTGGGGCCGTTGCTGACTAAGCGGCTCTATTTCAACAAGCCCTTTATTGGGCTTGTTCTTCAATATGAGAAGTGCACCGTCGCAGTTAGTAAGCTCCAACCAGTTTTATCGCTCAAGAAATTACAACAATGAACGCAAAGCCTCTAATCCGATTTTTGCGCTGATGAAGGACGCGAAGCTCTGGATATTGTCGTCCTTAGTCCCATCTGCGAAGTCGGATACTCCTTTTACAACTAGCCACTTTGGTTTCGGCTCAAAGCTTTGGTGACAAGCCCAAGCAACTCCAAATGCTTCCATGTCCACACCTAGGATTTTTCGGTTCTGATTTGCCACCCCATTAAAAAACTCCTCGTGGTTTTGAACCGCTGCCCCTGACGCCATCGGGCCAAGGTGAAGCGTCGGAACTTCGCTTGGCCGGAAACCCGGGCAATCTTGATAAAACTGCTTGATCTTGTGATGGTCTGCTATCAACGCTGAAATGCTACGTTGTACTGTAGCCTCTGATAGCACATGTACTGGAGAAGGCTCGAATTCGACAGTGTCACCTTTTTGCACAAACTTGCCGCTTCCGTAGTCCCAGGTAATGGTCGCGGCGATAGCGTCTCCGAGATTGCAATCGCCTTTCCTCCCTGCGCAAATACCAGTCATTAAAACGATTTTAGGAGACAACGTACGCGTTGCTTGGGATACTCCAGTTGCTGCCGCGACTAAACCCATTTGCGGTAAACAAATACTAAAAGCATCCACCGAGCGACCCGCAACTTTTAGTTTAGCCTTCCAATACAATATTGGGTCGCTAGGTTCTGGACCTATTAATTTGGTTGCGGTCGACTTGGCTGCGTGATTCAAGCCCCTGAGTTTCAGGGGTGTATCA